>DASSCH010000190.1:0-4223 GCA_035697905.1 Nitrososphaeraceae archaeon | reverse complement strand
TGTACTCATCCTCAAACACGATGGTCCGTATGGTCGGTGTCTCTTCAATTACCTTTTTTATTCGGACAATCCTTAGAATGTCAGTATTTGTGTGCTCTGCCAATAAGTTCATTCACACTCTGATAACCTTTCTTCTCCAGGTATTTGAGTATCCCACTATTTATTGAGTTAAAGATACTCAAGTCACCAAAACCTATAGCTGTTCCCAATTGAAACGATTTCGCACCAGCTACCATGAACTCTACTGCATCTTCCCAACTGGAGATCCCGCCACATCCAATAATAGGTACCTTAAATTTCTTTGAAAGTTCATAAACACATCTAATAGCGATTGGCTTAATTGAGGTCCCTGATAACCCTCCTACCTTGTTGCTTAGAATAGGAGTGAAATTATCTATGCTAATTTTCATAGCTCTAATCGTATTGATCGCTGTGATTCCATCGGCTCCTGCATTGATAGCAGCTTGAGATACATCAGTTATATTAGCACTTCCAATGCCAACCTTCACAAGAACTGGCTTGGTAGTATTAGATTTGGTTGCTTTCACTATCGAATTCACCATTTGCGGATCGTCACCCACTTCCATTCCTAATTTTTGAACGTGAGGACATGACAGATTTATTTCGAAACCAATGATCTTTGACTTATCAAGCTTTCTTGTCATGACTTCAAAATCTGATGGATCTGATCCAACCAGGCTCACCATTAGTGGAACCTTTTCATTTGACCTTATCTCCTCATAAAATGCTTCATGTCCCGGATTGGAAAGCCCTACTGCGTTGATGTAGCTCCTATTCTCAAGCACTACTACGGTAGGATTTCTGTAACCTTCCATAGGATCTCTACTAATAGATTTGCTTACGACTGCTCCAGCTCCCTCATCAAAAATTCGCTCAAAAACAGATTGAGAAATTCCTAGAAATCCTGATGCAAGAATGGCCGGACTCCTCAAAGAAATGCCAGCTATCTCAACATTCAACATATTACTTTCAATTTTCAGATGCACTCCCTCTTTCCTATGATTTCTTCATTAATTGCAAACAGATATTTTTGTGATACGCTTCATTTTGGTCTAATCAGCAAATAGTAAGCTACAAAGGCATCGGCTACTTTGGTGATAAAGAATTTTATTAAGCATAGTGAAGAATTGCACATGAAGTTAGCATTCAGTACAAATGCATTCAAGCGGTATTCACTTGAAGAATCTATAATGGAGATAGGAGCCATCGGGTATGAAGGGGTTGAAATTTTGTGTGATGTTCCACATCTTTACCCGCCTCTAGTCTCCAAACAACGCATTTCCCGGCTGAATAACCTTATTGAAAAGCAGCGCCTGAAGGTTTCTAACTTGAATGCGTTTACGCTCTTTGCAGTAAATGACGTGTATCATCCTTCTTGGATAGAAACTGATAAAGATTCTACAGACATTCGTATTATGCATACGATCAATTGCCTAAAAGCAGCCAGGCTCCTTGACTCAAAAAATATCTCTACTGAGGGAGGTGGACCGCAGACTGCAATTGCCGATGAAAGAAGAGAGATGGTAAAGCTATTTGCGAAAAACATAGAAGTGGCCCTAAAGATCGCAGAAGCCGAAAGAGTCAGAATCCTGGTCGAACCTGAACCTGGACTAATAATAGAGAACTCTTCACAAATTACAGAATTTCTGAAGAGTTTTGACTCTAAAAGCATAGGACTAAATTGTGATCTGGGACATTTTTTTTGTGTAGGAGAAGACCCCGCCGAAGTGGTGTATCGACTTGCCGACTTTATAGGACACTTCCACCTAGCGGACATTTCTAGCGGCAGAGTACACAATCATTTGTTGCCGGGTACAGGGTCCATAGATTTTAAGGGTATTTTTGATGCAATAAGATCGGTAGGATATCAGGGTTTCGTTACTGTTGAATTGTACACTTACGAGAATAATCCTATCGAAGCTGCTCATAGGGCTTATGAATATCTCCAGAGGTTCGTCTAAGGAGCATAATAGGGACCACTGTATATATGGGTCTATCGTAGCATCTATAGCGATATATACTATCATATGTCTTCACTGCTATACCACCTCACTACTTGAATATATTCTGTAATTGATTATAGTAGTGTCTACGTTCTGTATTATTACTGTTCTATTCAGTCCATTAAAATATTGATGAGTACGGGCAGATAAAATCTGCTTGAGTGGGATCAAGTGTTCTATATTAATATGGAGTTTGTTAATAAGCAAGTGATTGCGATGGAAATCGGCGAAAAGCGTAACAAAAGAATCCATCCTGAAAAAAAGGGAATTCGTGTATTTGGAGTCGCAGAGAGCTTTAAGAAAAACTCGACATTTTCAACTCTCGGCGGTGTTGTCTTACGTCGTGACATGCTAGTAGATGGAGTCGTCCTAGGAAGGGCATTGGTTGGAGGGGACGACGCCACCAAGCAAATTATCTCAATGTTTATGAAATTGGATCGCAACGACGTCAATTGCATAATGATCAATGGTTTGATAATAAGCTTATACAACGTCATCGCTGGGGAAAAAATACTCGAAACGACCGGAATACCTGTTATTGGGGTAACATATCAAGATTCCTCGGGTATTGAAGACAGATTTTTTGATAAATTTGATAAAATCGAAGCGAATAAGCGAGTCGAGGCATATAGAAAATTGGGATATCGGGAACACATTACACTGAAGACTGGAATGACAGTATATGTTCGAAGTTGGGGAATAAGTCATGCAAAAATGATCCACATATTGAATAGTTTCATCATCCAAGGAAAAATTCCTGAACCTTTGAGAATTGCCAGACTCATTTCAAGGGCCGCTAGAACCTTTCCTGTTGAAGAATAGGTCATCGAATCATTTGGATAAAATGTGGTCTAGATGGACCCGTAAATTAAATTTATTTCAATATAGATGGTTGAAATTTTTTAATAGCAAAATCCTTATCTTCGGTCTAGTTTGAATTACATCTCAGATGAAATTCAGCTTGGTAAAATATCACTGTACTTGGCTAATTTCTAACAGCTATGACCAGGTTATTATTATGATATTATTAATCTGGCCGATCCTGCTTTCGTACGTTCTTTATCCACATACGTTTGGATTCTCATGGAACGAGGGAAGAGGAGGTTTCCTAATAGCAGCAATTCTAACCTTAATTGAACTATTTGGGTCATCTCCAGTTATTACAGGTCGTAAAAGATGGTTGCTCCTTACCTTCACCATTTTGATTAGCTTATATGTCTTCAGTCTATCCTTCGGCTCTTCACATATACTTTCAGCCATGGGAAGTTCGGCTGGGGCGCTAATAAGTGAGAGTTGGATGCTGATGTGGGATTACCTAATTCTGGCAGTTTATTTTGTAGTAACCCTTAGGATCACCTTCGGTAAGAAGGACTGGCTAAGGATCGGGGGAGCTGCTACCCTTTTTCTAATGGGCTATGCTACTATACTACTTCTTGATTCTCTGTTTCCTTATGACACTTTGGGAATCCTTCAATATTTTGTTCCAACCTACCTGAATTTTAACGTAGGATTTCTTGATTCAATTGGCCACTTATTGAATCATCAACCGGAGGTTATTACTCAGACTTTTGGTAACACATTGGTGTTACATGGCCCTGAAGGGCCGTTTGTGATGAAAGTCTATTGGCCTTCTGCGGGGGTTCACAGTATCGTTATCTTTGGTCTCGTAATGTTAGCATTTCTGCTTAAGACTGCCACCCCATGGAAAAGGAGATTAATTTATCTATTCTCAGGAATATTGTTGACTTGTGTTGTTAATGGAATGCGAATTACACTGCTTTCTCTTTATGCCTTAAATCCAAATTTAGACTCTAGTAGTTGGGAACAGTTCCACTCGGTCATCGGTGAAATTATGTTTATTCCATGGGTACTACTTTACTTGGCGCTAGTCATCTGCTTAGAAAAGAGATACCATGGAACAAGTGGAGAGCTGAGGTTACTTGACAATAGTTGTTCCAACAAAGATAGATAATCACTTCGTATGTCAAAAATGATAATTAATCACATCGACAACAATTTCTGTGGGCGCCTAAGTTAATCTTATGGATGTCTATGTCTTTCAATGGTTATGTATGGTATATAATGCCATAGTTTATATATGGAGGTTAATGAATTACAAGTATGTCTTCCACAAAGAAACATCAAACGGCACCAACAACAACAACAACAGCAAGTACAGCAGCAGCAACCACCTCTGCG
>DASSCH010000189.1:0-2490 GCA_035697905.1 Nitrososphaeraceae archaeon | reverse complement strand
GGATATTATGGTGCTGATTTAGTAGTAGGCGAAGGACAGTCATTCGGTATTCCCATTAACTTTGGAGGACCTTACCTTGGATTTCTTGGAGTGAAGAATTTTTTATTAAAGAAAATTCCAGGGAGAATCGCTGGTATGACGACAGATTCCAAAGGGAGAAAAGGCTTTGTCTTGACGTTCCAAGCGCGTGAACAGCACATACGAAGAGAACGAGCCACAAGCAACATTACAACTAATGTACAATTGATGGCGATAGCGTCAACAATTTACCTATCACTTATGGGCAGGACAGGTTTGAAAAATGTTGCAAAGCTTTGTTACAACAGAGCACATTTACTCCAAAAGAAGTTGGCAAAAATGGATTTTAAGCTGTTGAATGATAAACCATTTTACAATGAATTCCTTGTCAGGGCGCCCTCGGGCTCATCTGAAAACGTTCTATCGCATTTACTTAAAGAGGGAATACTTGGTGGTCTGCATTTAGGTCACGATGATATTCTAATTTGCTGTACTGAGATGAATTCACTTCAAGATATAGAATCTTATACTTCGATAATTAATGAAGGAATGTTATTAAAATGAAACTGATATTCGAATACGAGGAGAGTATTACAGGTCATCTTCCTAACAGTAATGATGATGACCCTCATAGCCTCGGAGATCTGCCAAGAGAGCTAATTCGAAAAGAACTCCCTTTACCGAATGTAAGCGAAATTGATGTAATCAGGCATTACAGCAATATGTCAAGGAAAAATTTTGGAGTTGACATTGGTTTCTATCCACTGGGCTCATGTACGATGAAGTACAATCCAAAGATTAATGAGGATATCGCAAAACTAGAAGGCTTCATGCAGCTGCACCCACTCTCGCATCAAAGTTGCATTCAAGGTTCCCTACAGTTGATGTGGGAACTTGGAGAATACTTCAAGAAAATCACAGGGATGGATGCTTTTTCCTTGCAACCTGCAGCGGGGTCTCAGAGTGAACTGTTAGGTGTCATGATAGCTAAAGCATATTTCAAAGAAAAAAAGGAAAAAAGAACCAAGATCATTATTCCTGATTCTGCTCATGGAACCAATCCTGCTACTGCAGCTATGTGCAAGTTTGAATCTATAACTGTTAAGTCAGACTCGCGAGGAAATATGGATATCGATGAATTTAAGGAATTGCTTGAACAGGATATAGCATTGGTTATGTTGACAAATCCTAATACACTAGGACTTTTTGAAGAGAAGGCCTTAGAAATAAGCGATCTTGCTCATAGGAACGGAACGCTAATGTATTGTGATGGCGCAAACATGAATGCACTACTCGGAATGACCAGGCCATCTGATCAGGGTTTTGATCTCATCCATCTAAATTTGCACAAAACTTTTTCAACCCCACATGGTGGTGGAGGCCCTGGAGCAGGCGCATTAGGAGTAAAGACACATTTATCAGACTTTTTGCCATTACCACGAGTAGTAAATGAAGGTAAAAATTTTGCTCTTGATTATAACAGGAGAAGGTCTGTAGGTATGACCCGATACTGCTATGGTAATTTTGGTATGCTTGTTAGAGCTTATGCTTACATGAGATCCTGGGGGAATGAATTAAGAAAAATATCTGAACATGCCATACTAAATGCTAACTATCTTTGCAGTTTGTTAAAAGAAGATTTTGAGCTCCCTTATGACCGTAGGTGTGCCCACGAGTTCGTTTTGTCTTCTAGAAAATTGGGCCAAAAAAGTGCTTTGAATATTGCAAAAAGACTTATGGACTATGGGTTTCATCCGCCCACTATTTACTTTCCTTTAATTGTTCCTGAATCTTTGATGATAGAGCCTACAGAAACAGAAAGTAAAGAAACGCTAGATGAATTTGCCACAGTATTAAGGAAGATCGCAAAGGAATTAAAAGAAAACCCAGAGCTTGTCAAAGGAGCTCCTTATACAAGATCAGTAGAGCGCTTGGATGAGGTTATGGCCGCGCGAAGGCCAAATTTAAGATGGAATGCACACACCGGGTTGGAGGATGAGGATGGTAAAAAAAAACCGGGCATCAACGAAAGCGAAGAGCGGCGGCAAAAGTAGTGTTGAAAACGGCTCACAATGTTTACAAAGCTAAAAAGCTTATCAAAATTTCACTCAAATATATGGACGATAGCAACGTAATCACATCAATAAGAATTACCGGAGACTTTTTTCTCTACCCAGAAGAGGCTTTGGATCAACTTGAATCATCGTTGATCGGAACAAAAATAGATAGACACTCTATCAAGGAGACGATCGAAAATGCTTTACAAGAAAGTGAACCATTTGGTTTTGATTCAGAATCGTTGACAGACGCAATATTAGGATGTCTGAAACCGTGACAAGATAGCCTGCTAAATAGGGAACTAGATAAAAACCAAAAGGACAAGTTTAGATTGAGTTTGAAATTTAACAGTATCAGGCTTCTTGAGACTGGCTTCAATCCAGCATCATGGAACATGGCTCTTGACGAAGTACT
>DASSCH010000188.1:0-7689 GCA_035697905.1 Nitrososphaeraceae archaeon | reverse complement strand
CTCTGATCAGTTGTTGTTCTGTCAAACATTAAGGAGATTGGCAAAACCTATGGTGGTAGCGGCTAACAAGGCAGATATCACAACAGCTGACTCGAACTTACTGAAACTTAAGAACCTCGACTGCGAAGTCGTCCCCTGCATTTCTGAGGCTGAAGTTATGCTTAAGCTTGGATCAAAAAATGGGATGCTGCGGTATCTTCCTGGAGACGGTTCATTCGACTTCAACCCGAATGCGCTAGTTCGGGAAGACCAAAAGAAAGCATTGGTAAAAGTTCGGGCGGTTCTAACTAAATATGGTTCAACAGGCGTTCAGCAGATTTTGAATAGTGTATGCTTCAAATTGCTTGGGATGATAGTTGTTTACCCTGTTGAGGACGAAAACAAACTAACTGACAAGAAGGGGAATGTTCTTCCGGATGCTTATCTATTACCAAAAGATTCTACAGCAAAGGATCTTGCCGGGAAGGTGCATGAACAATTGGGCAAAGGTTTTCTTTACGGCATCGATGTGAGATCCAAACAGAGAGTAGGAGCAGATTACAGGTTAAAGGATAGAGACGTGATAAAAATTGTTTCCGCCACAAGTAGAAGATAGGAGATAAGGGCTCTCTTTGTTAGCTTTAGGAATTGAAAGTACAGCTCATACTTTCGGCTGCGCCGTTACAGAAATGAAGGGGAAGAGAAAAGGAACCTTTAAGATTTTATCAGATGTACGGTCGTCTTACAGACCTCCAGAAGGTTCCGGCATACACCCAAGAGAGGCATCCAGACATCACGCGAACGTGTGCAGCAGAATCTTGAAAGAAGCAATAACGCTTTCTTCTCTAGAGATGGAACAAATAGATATAATAGGTTATTCCGCAGGTCCGGGGTTAGGACCATGTCTTAGGATAGGAGCTGTTCTAGCTCGCCTTCTGTCCACTTTTTATGGAAAACCTTTGGTGCCTGTCAATCATGCATTAGCTCACATTGAACTGGGAACTTGCCTAACAGGTGCTAAAAATCCTTTGGTTCTTCTAGTTTCAGGCGGACACACAATGATTCTCTTATATTTTAACAAAAGATGGAGGATATTCGGAGAAACCCTAGACATCACCATAGGCCAGCTACTTGATCAATTTGGCAGGTCATTGGGTTTCGCATCCCCTTGCGGATCGATGATTGAAAGATTAGCAAATAATTCCAGAAAAGAGTACTCTTGGATACCATACACGATTAAAGGAAATGACGTTTCATTCAGCGGGTTGCTTACGGCAGCAATAAAACAGACCAGGGACGGGAGATTTGATATCGGCAATACATGTTACTCTTTACAGGAAACGGCGTTTGCAATTTTGGCTGAAGCCACAGAGAGGGCTATTTCATTCACGAACAAAGAGGAAGTAATAGTAGTTGGAGGGGTAGCGGCTAATAGGCGTCTAGCAGACATGCTAAACTATGTCTGTGCAAGACACGGTACTAAACTGTATATCTGTCCAATCCGTTATGCGGGAGACAACGGTGTCCAAATTGCATTAACAAGCCTAATTGATCACGTGCATTCGAAAGTATGTGTAACGCCAGAAAATGGTTTTATTGATCAAGCTTGGCGGTTAGACTCAGTGGATGTAACATGGAGGTAATATAGACCCGTTAACAACGTTTGGCTTCGTTAACTTGGGTCATTATTTCCTTTGCCCAATGTCCTGTATTTAAGACGCCGAATTTGTAGGACCGATCACCCAATTCAACGACGACTTTCGCTATTATAAAGCCCTCTGACTTTGTTGCTGAAATCTTTTCAAGTGGAATATCGAGAAGTACCTCCTCAGTCTTCTTACTCAACGTCGTCATTCTACCTTCTGTCTTTTCAAAAATGAGTCGTTGGTTTGTCAGCGTCAATATTCCATTTTTCAATTTATCCTCAGCACAATCTTCTTGTTTGATCAGTTTTTCTCCTGGTCTTGGTTCAGCCCCACTCACACTTTTATGATATTGCTCGGATTTATATTATTATTGTCGAACAAACTCCCAAGCCTACTCAAGAAAGGATCTGAGGCAGATCTCTTTCTAATTGATTGGTATGGTAAGCGAGCACTATCAAAAATGAGAACTGAGAGATCTTATCGACATCCTCTCCTGGACGGGGAGCTTAGACACAGAAGGACTATTCGCGAGGCAGAGATGCTCTCGAAGGCCAAAGGGACAGGGATTAGATCTCCGTACGTATACTTCTTGGATACACACCGCAATGAAATAATCATGGAGTACATCGAAGGTGTAAATTTGAAATCTGTCTTTTCCACTAGCCTGGCGTCAAAATTAGGTGAATGCATTGCAAAACTTCATTCAAAGAACATAATCCATGGAGATGTAACTACCTCTAATTTTATTCTTGAAAGCTGTCCACGAGAAAGTTATCCTGAACTCGCGATACTAGATTTTGGTTTGTCTTTCTTTTCGCATAGACTGGAAGACATGGCGTCAGATGTGCGGATGCTCAAGGAGGTCCTAAATAGCGCGCACTCTGAGATTTTTGATCAAGCTTTCTCAAATTTCTCTGATGCATATTCGTCATTTATCCCCTTCGAAAAAGGAGGAAAAGTATTGCGAAAGGTTGACGAAATACAGAGTAGGGGACGATATTCACGTGTCTCGGATTCCTACTAACGTCGACCCAACAGTTCATCGACGTGTAGTATTGGATTAATAATGACCACTAATTGATTCTCATATAGCATTTCAATTTGGGACAGACAAAGATTGGGGTAGTCTATTTTGCAAGTTCGAATTCAAACAAGTTTAGAGAAATTGAACCGATGCTGAGCTATTACGGAATAGTATCCCACTTCGTCAAGTTGTCACTCCAGGAAATCCAATCCGAATCATTATTTCGAATAGCTAAAGCCAAATCCGCTAATGCATTCAAATATCTCCAAAAGCCAGTCATCATTGAAGATGATGGATTCTACATAAGTTCATTGAAAGGTTTCCCAGGACAATATTCATCATTCGCTTTCAAGACTTTAGGGAATCAAGGTTTGTTGAAACTAATGGAAAACAAAAGAGATCGAAAAGCGTACTTCCTCTCAGTGATGGTATATAATGACGGTCATACCATAAAGATGTTTACTGGCAAGACGCGAGGTATCCTAAGCAGATTGGCTACTGAGGGTGGTTGGGGCTTTGATCCCATTTTTGTTCCGAAAAGCAGCACAAAGACTTTCGGAGAGTTAAGCCAGCTGAATAGAAAGTCTGCATTCTCTCATCGCTCCAAATCTATAGAGAAATTTTCAATATGGTACTTGAAGACTTGTCATTAATATTCAAATCACTGATATTAGGGAGTGTCGAAGCCTCGCCCGAGATATCTAATATGTATTAATCGATGGTTGGGATTCGAGTAGTAGGAGAAATGTTATAAAAAAAGCCTAGTTGTCGTCATCGTCATCGTCATCATCATCATCATTGTTCTCACCCGCTTCCCCATCTTGAGAATCACTTGATTCGTTTGTCTCAAGATTTTGAGGGGTATCATTTATTGTGATGTTCACCTCGTCCGAAGAAATTTGGTTTCCATTAGCGGAAGCGATAAAACTGAAGATCAATTTTGTATCCTTATCTACCGCTGGAGCCTGGAAGCTAATTTGCTTTGCATTCTGCTGTACTAGGGCTACTTTGACATCCCCCCCTACCTGTCTCCATTCATGCGATAACTGACTATTATTTGCAGAGGTAGAGTCTCCATTGAGAATAACCTCCATACCTTCGTTTACTATCTGATCAACTCCAGCTGTGGCTTTTATAGTAGTGTTATTCTCAACTCCCTTTGTTGGAGAGGTGACAACACCAGTTGCTTGTGTTTGGTTCTCAGACCGAAGAGCTAAAGCATTAGATGTACTTGGAGACCCTGTGAAATTAGATTCGGGTGAATTAGGGATATTTACATTCGAAGACACACCCCCAGAATTTAGTTTAGATGCAGTCTGATTAAGTATACTAGACGAATCGTTTGCTCTTGTTCTTGGGCTTGTAACGTCACTAACCAGAACATGAACTGTTCCCTTGCTACTCTTACCACTTGAGTCTGAAACAGAAATTTCAAAATCAAGAGGTATGTCCTGGGAGACATAAGGGGCCCTAAACTTCAGAATCGGCATATTAAGACCCTCTATATACTCAATCTGATGGCTTGTAAGTTGCTTCCAAACATTATTTACGATTGGGCCATTATTGGAATAACTCTGCGTAGAATTGAGCACTATTAGTGAGCCTTCCTCAACCTCCGTATTGTTATTTTCAACTATAATAACAGGAGACAAATCCTGAACTGAACTGTCTACGGTGGACTCATCCTTATTATCATCGAATGTGACGCGAGGTGATGGAGTTGGAAGTATTAGAGGAATATCGTCATTTTTTTCACCCGCGGAATCTGTTTGTGTTGAAATTTCTACCGAACTTTGATCGGCAGGGCTGAAAGACTGATTCTTAATAGGTGCAGGAGGGGTAGCTGAAGAGCTGTTCTCAATAGATGGGATCAGTACATTTGGCGAAGTTCCATTATCTGAAGTAGAACCTGAGCTGGTTGCATTAGGTATTATTACGGAATCATTAGCAGGAGAAGAATCAAACAGGGTAGAATCTTGACTTTCAGCTGGAGGGATTATAACTGGGCCTGAGGTTACGTTCCTAACCACTTGATCCCTGGTCATAAATTCGGTTTGATCGTCAAGATCAGATAAGGTCGATTCGCTTTCATCGATTTCAGTAGTGTTGGTTGGAATGATATTTTCTCTTGCTGAAGGCGAATTCAATACCTTAGTAATAGGAGTGGAAGTCGTTTCATTTTCTGATGAGGTCGATTCGCTTTCATCGATTTCAGTAGTGTTGGTTGGACTGATATTTTCTCTTGCTGAAGGCGAATTCAATACCTTAGTAATAGGAGTGGAAGTCGTTTCATTTGTTCCGGTGAAGTTTACTGAATTATATTTGGTTATTTGATTGCTCTTATCGTCGGAACAAAGTAACTTAGCAGTTAACTTGTTTTCCCCTATGTTTAGGTGTAAATTGGAGTTGAATATTCGTTCCCAAGCAGAGAAATCATCAGGTCCGTTCTGTCCCTTTGAAGAAACCTGGACATATGGAGTGATCCCATTCAGAAGAAGTGACACATCGCAGTTGTTTGTAGAATTGTCCGTGGAAACCCCTTCAACTGTGAAATTTTGGATATTTATAGGCACCTCTTGTTCCTTGGTAGGAGATAAGATCTTAACCCCATGAGGATTGTAAAGCTGTGAATACGAATCACCTGCGCTAGAAAACGCGGCTGAAATGAATAGACTCAAGATAATAAGTGCTACAATGTTGTAGTCTTTCAATTAGCGGACCTTACTAGCCAATTTAGAGGGGCATATAAAAAATTAGATGTAATCGGATTTTGGCAGAGGACAAAAATAACTTGACCATTTTTCGTCTTTAGTCTATCTAACGAGATTCTAAATGATAGCAGTAAGCAATGGCAAGCAATCCCGCGAATATGGTACAGATTTTATTGATTTTATTATTGCATCCTTAGTGCAAATACTGCGAGATGAACCTGTCAGTATACCTATTCATATTCTGCAAAACTACAATTCTTGAAATCTCACTCTCGTCCATCACTTTGAAGCCTGGAAGCATTTCGCAAAGTTCCTCTGAAAAATCCCTAACCTCTTCCATTTCGAGCATATTTTGCCTCTCTAATCGCTGTGTTGACATGCCTACATGCATGTATGATTTTATTTCGATAAAATGGGGATTGGCGAATGGAATTAGTCTAGAAAACTGTACTATTGTCTCATGATTAAAATTATGACTCCTAACAAGAGTAATTCTAATTACGGTTCTCGTTTCACATCTAGCGAGAAACTGAAAACTAGTTAGCCATCTTTCCCAGGCGTCTGGATGTCTGGGTCTGTTTATTCTTTTAAAACTAAGCCTGTCTGCAGCGTTCGTAGACAAGTACAGCTGGGTAGGAAGAGAGTTTTCTTCTGCAAGTTGCGCTAGCATTTGAGGTTCTTGCCCATTAGTAACCAAAAATATCGATTTGGTCGCCGGTAATTTCCTAAGATATCTGATCAGTGCAGGTAATTTTGGGTACATTGTGGGTTCTCCAGAAAGTGAGATTGCATAGTGATGTGGGGATAATGCTTCATCAAGCTTATTCTTGTCGTACTTCTTATGGCCATAAAATCCAGTCAAAAGTCGTCTACGTTCTTCTATCAAATTAGCTACAATTGCATCTGGCTCATCAACTAGGTCTTCGGGCATCATGAGAGTGTCATAGAATTCTGTAGGTCTCCAGCAATACACGCAGCGATTTTCGCAGTTAAGTGCTGTTGGAGTCATTTCCATGCACCTATGAGTTGAGATCCCGTAGAATTTTCGCTTATAACAGTCTCCCTCGTTAGCAAATGATTTTTTGGTCCAGTGACATAGTTCTACTGCTGAGTGGTTGTAGACACCATACTTCGCGTTTAGCAATTTAGTCCTCGCAGTTGTACCGATCTGGATTAGATTGTTTCCGGAATTGTGAGAATTGTACTCTCCTGAACAGCTCATGATAAGTGCAATCAAGACTCTTCATCGAGATTTAAGTCTTTAAATTGAAGACATAGATCCTGAGAGCCAACTCAAGATCACATTTCTTACTAAGATTTCAAGTAAACATGATAGATTGGACACGTTCATGATTATACTATGTTTGCTAAAATCCGAGGAATAAAATGACATATTACAAGATATTTACAGTACATGATGATTTCATCTTCCGAATCAACATGACGAGTTTTGCCTCACTGAGTTAAAGATGAGGGAAAAACCTCATGTCGTCATCTTATATCCCGACTTAGAAATTATATATAGCACTATAATTGCACATGATATGAAGTGGCCTTCGTAGTATAGCCTGGTCAGTATAGGCGGCTGTGGACTAGATAAGGAAATCAGTTAAGGCGGAAACCGCTTGAGGAGGGTTCAAATCCCTCCGAAGGCCCTTTGCGTATCGAACCTCCATATTTGAAATTCTCAACTTTCAAATCTTTAAAATAACTATTATAAACATAAGTTTTCGAAGAGTCGAGGGTCGATCAATATCCATCCGTAGTGATAGTCATCGTGAATATATCGCACTTCCCTTAGATTGGGTCTTATTCCTTTTCTTTTCAGAGCCAAGAGCAAACTAGTTCGAAGAGATAATCCCCATTTTTGTGTACGTAAACCGCTACCAGCCTCTCGGGGAAGAAGTATTCTTATACTCAAATCGTCCATAGAAACATTTTTTTCAATAAAGTCCGCCAACTGAATCACGGTATTAGCTATGTCGTTTGAGCTGACGACTTGAAAAGTTTTAGAAACCTTCAAAGTTCGATAGATGTCAGGGTTTGTTGTCAAGGTTACATACATCTCAAATTGGTGAGAGATAAACTCACTTTCATACTTCATGCTGTTCAATTCAGGGTCGAGGCACCACTTTTCTATTTGGATCAGAATGCAATTAGAAGATTTCAAGAATGAAAAAGGCCATCTCCTGATTAAATGGCTGTGGCCAAGATAGTAGTACTTGGTAAGACAATCGTTGCACTTTTTGTCTCGACTTATCATTAGTCTCATCATCAACTAAAAGATGCCTTAAATTTCAGGTCTCAAAGAACCTGTCACGACCTATAT
>DASSCH010000187.1:0-3343 GCA_035697905.1 Nitrososphaeraceae archaeon | reverse complement strand
TAAGTTCTGTTATCGGAGCAAGTCATGAGGTAATTTGTACGAAGCTATTGTGGCCTTATTACTCAAGAGCATCGATCCTCTATACAAATGGCTTAGTGAAAATTTGTTAGCTCATATTTTGACTTTCGGCAAGGAATTCGGTGCAGTTGTGGTATTCATATCAGCTGTTGTATTTCTCTTAATCACTGTATACTTTATTATGAGACAGGCAAAAAGGTTACCCAAGCGTTATGTCCTTGAAACGTTTGATCAATATGGAAAGAAAACTGTCATTCCAGAATTGAGAGTAACATTTGGTACGTACCAAGCTGCTGCGAGTTATGCAGACTTTTATACAAAGCTGTACGAATACAAGTACAAGTTTAGGTTGCTCGGTATCAGGGACAGTATTTCAGTTCTTAGGCGTTTGGATCACTAGCTAATTTTAGTGTGAAGGTATAGTCCTAAAAGTGACCGTCTCAATCCTCCAGCCAGATTACTAGAGTTCGAATGCCTGCTCACGGCAATCCTAAAGACTTAGGTGGTCAGTGTTTCTAAATGGTATGAGCAAATATATTCATGCAAGTTTTTTTGCCCTATTATGTAGCAATGAGAAATTTTTCTAAATCCTCTTAAAGGAAAAAATAGAAGATTCATGACAGCAATCCTAATCGGTTACAGTTTGACACGAGAATACTGGAAATTAATATCGCTCTACCCTTTAATTGGCCGATTTCGTGGATAAGTGGAATGGGATTTTTTTAAATATTCCAAGCGATATTGAAAAACTTAATATCTATCCCTGTGAAATGGATATGCTTAGGGATCGGCGTAATAACATTTCATGAAATATCCTAAAGTCGTACTGTCCGCAGACCGGACACTTATGTCACCTTATAGAGGAATCTCTTTAGCTTCATTCTTTGGCTGTGCACCTGCTATTGATACTAAAAGAGATCCTACGTCACTTTGGTACAAGATAATGGGTCAACAGATAACTCCGAGGTTATTGTTCGATTTCATCTGCAATCCGATTGAGAATATTAATGGAGTCGCAAAATACGCTCCATATGGACTACGGAAGGTCGAGTCTTCTCTCATTAGGGATGGTTACAGCAGGGAAGATGTCGTTGTAGCCCACCCCGATTATGTTGAAAAATTTATAGGACCAGAAACTCAGGTCGTCGGTACTTACGAGATGGACCCTCTTGGGATGGGTCCTGTCACCATGACCTTTACCTATGGACGCAAACACATGTCATATGACGAATTTTATTGCAGGGAATTACATAGGCGAATTTCCAAGGCAAAAAAGGAAAATGGAAGTAATGCAAAGGTCATAGCAGGTGCTTCAGGGACATGGCAGTATAACTATGATCCGGCAAAGATTGAAGAGTACGGACTTTATGGTATAGTTGAGGGAGACCTTGGAGGAATTGGCCCAGAGATTGATGGGGCAGGTGCCAGCTTCTTTGACGCAGTAATAGCTGGGGACTTTGATACTGCTAATCCGTTTAAGAAGTCTAAATTTAAAGTTGAAATTAAGGAATACGACCGGCCTGAGCGCAAATATCATGGTCGATTTATACATTATTGGGATGAACCGTCTGTCGATGAGATTCCCGATATCATAAACCCTAGCATGCATGGTATGGTCGAAGTGATGCGAGGCTGCGGGAGAGGATGCAAATTCTGCGACGTTACTCTTAGGCCATTACGTTACTATCCTGTCGAAAAAGTACAAAAGGAGATTAAAGTAAACATGAAGTATGGTGGGGTCAAGAGTGCATGGATTCACAGTGATGATATCTTTGTTTACGGCCTGAACCCAAGGACTACAAAGAACATGGAACCCAACAGAGAAGCATTAGAAGAACTATTCAAAGGAATTATGTCTACAGGTATCGAACATACTAATCCTACCCACGGTACTTTGGCGGGCGCAATAGCCGATGAAAGACTCATTCCAAACATCTCAGAGATTATTCGATCGAGTCCTGATAATCACATTGGAATTCAGTGTGGATTCGAAACTGGGAGTACACGCTTAATCGGAAAATATGCTGACCGGAAGCTCGCTCCTTTCAAACCTAATGAATGGCATTGGGTTGTGAAGCATGGGGTCAAGACGTTGAATCAACACTATTGGGTGCCTGCATTTACGTTGATAATGGGTTTGAATAACGATGAGACTCCAGAAGATAGCTGGGAAACCATCCAATTGATACACGAATTAGAAACGGAACAACCCGATTCAAGGTTCACAGTTACGCCATTGACATTTGTTCCCATAGGTCTATTGGAGAAATCTGAATTCTTCGACATTAACAATACAATGGACCCGCCTAAACTAGGAGTTATGTACAAGACGTGGCAACATAATTTCAAATATGGAATTCAAAAATTCATGCGGAAAGTTGGTCGTGATAACCCGATGAAGAATTTGTTTTTTGCTGGTCTGGCAAGATCGTTGGGTGGTGTTCCTCTGAATGCTATGGAGAGATTCGCAAGAAGAAAAGGCCGAGAGCACGAATTGGTTATTGAGAAAATAAAGGCCAGTTACTGGTAAGAGTTATCCTACAACCCTTGATGTGAACTCAAAGTTACATTTGTCATGTACAACACCTGACCCAATTGACTGAAGTAGTTTTCTACCTATCTCGCTCTCAGGTTCGATCACTGCACCTCTCATTGGCTTGCGACATATTGAACATACGAATGGCTCAAATTCGCTTATTGAATCGCCTTTTCTCATATGTTCAATCACCGATAACTCACCACCAGAATATGAGGATATTGATGCAAATTCAACTAGCTCGCGTATGTCATCGTTGCACGTAATGCCATCCTGCACAAGCCTTTGTAATAGAGGTGTAGGCAGGCTGTTATTGGTTGTTTTCAGTACATCGTCTAATTCGTGAGCCAAAGATCTGAGATTCAAACCGTTCATGCGACAAAACCTGTTGTACTCATACTCGACTAACAGAGGATTGAAACCGTATGCAGCAATGACCTCAACTGGGGTTTTACCCTTCTGGAATTCAACATACATCTTCTTCAGATCTTCTTGTCCAAGAGGTGGAATATTTGTTAAGGTCCCGAGGTCTGGCCGAGTGAGAGTCCTAGCCTCTGCACGAGCTAGAGTGAGGGTCTCGTCTCCAACGGAATGTGAAAAGACGCTGAAGCTTTGATCTGTCAAAACGCCTTGTGCTTTCAACCTAGATTTTTCCTTGAATACATTTCCTTCAGTCGTCCCTACAGTACGAGCAATCTCTTTCGCAGAGTGCTTTATTTTATTGTCAAGTAGCATTTTCAAAATCCTATCTTTCTTAGTCTCATTATGTTGAAAATTTTTAGACAAGTA
>DASSCH010000186.1:0-4598 GCA_035697905.1 Nitrososphaeraceae archaeon | reverse complement strand
ATCTACGAAAGGTACTATTAGCAATGCGAATATGAATAGTCCAGGCCAAAGCACACCCGTCACGAACTTATCATACATGGTTCTCAAGAAAGCGTACAGACCTGTAAGGTACCACTCCGGAACTGTGATCCCGGGCGGAACGTTAGGATCGAATTTTAACCCGAGATCCACAGGGAAAACTCCTCCTGTTATCATTATGGCCCCTGCAAAAGCCATTACCATAGGAACGTCAAAAACCAAGAACCTCGGAAAGTGTACGACCATCAGACCTAGCATAGCAATAGGTAGCCAGAAGACATGGAATGCATAAAACCTCAAGATAAAGTCGGAAAAGCCTCCTCCAAAAAACGCTTCTCTCATATCAGGTCCTAATACAGGAATAGAATTGGTTAATGAAGCTGCAATTGAGATTGCAAGCTCTGCACGCTCACTAAATATGATGTCATATCCTGTAAAGGCCTCGAGTATTGTAAGAACTCCTAATATGATTCCGGTTACCCAAAGGATCTCATTTCGGATCTTGTAGCGGCCACTGAAATATTGGTAATACATATGAAGTAATGCAACCATCACCATTGCGTTGGATGCATGATAATGAATATTACGCAAATGGAACCCAAATGGGATGGCATCATTAATCCTTTCAACACTGTCCCATGCCCTATCCAGGATAGGTTCGTACCACAGCATCAAAAGCGCCCCAGTTATACCTAGAATTATGAATATGACAAATGTTAACATCCCTAGAAATCCAAGGGGACTGACGAACCGTGAGGGAATTGTGAATTTCATTCCCATGAATATAGTTCGGTCTACCCCATCATAGACCCATTTACAAAACTGGGCTAGACTATTTTCACTCTTTAAGGTAGCGCCCAAATCCCACTACTCCATTACCATTTGGACTCCAGTTAGGAGGTTTAATCCAGATTGCCCCGTTTTGATCTGCTTCTAAATCAAGCATTGGTAAGACATTTGAGGGAGGCGATTGAAGCGATGCTGGTCCTGCAAAGGCAATGCCAGTCAATGGATCGTATAAACTGCCATGACAAGGACATTCGCCCCTTTTTCTTCCTGGTTCAGGCCAGTACTTCCATAAACACCACAAATGCAAGCATACCATACTATACATTCTGAAAGATGTAATATCACTATTACTTCCTCCAAGCTCTTCAGGTAATCGAATGAACTGCCATGTTCTAAATGATTCTTGGTTTAAAGTGGGATCATCTGTCTTGGGATATATCACGGCCTCGGCGTGATTCACTGGGAACGAATTTACGTTAGCTTGGGAACCATCAGGTAATTCGACCTTTGACCTTTCCGATACTTGGCCTGCAGGATTAGGTAAAAACTTCCCCCAATCTACAAATGGTATAAATGTTAATACAGTGCCAGCAGCAGCCATCAATTTCAAAAAATCACGCCTGGAAACCTTACCTCCCAAATTTGGGGGGGTCTGCTGTGACATCATTACAGAACTCAAGAACCGCATCTATAAACTTTTGGCCTAATTAGATTGAAGAATTTTTTATCTCGAAATTCAATCTTTCCACCGAGGATCTCGATGAATTCTTGGTACTATTAACTAAGCCGCACTCGAATGATGCCATTTAAGTAATCAATTTCTTGCAGATCATAATTCGAGGCATCTTCTGGGAGGTGAGCCAGTATCTGTGATGTTTTGGATTTGTTATCGGTTATCCTCACAAGGGTGTCTTGAGGTTCGAAATTCACACTAATGTCGGATAGGCCTGAAATGCCTTTAACCTCGGCTAATATTTCGTAAAAGTTAGGCCCTTTAATAATTTCTGGTTCTCCTCTAATGAGATGATTTACAGGCAGATTAAACGCTATTTTCTTAATTGGAGGAGAGCGAATAATTCTAGATTGGTGATCCCTGTTACGGACCAATAGCTTCCAAACGTAGGCAGTGCCTAATCCTGCTACGAAGCCCCCTATATGCGCAAAATATGCTACACCTCCGGATTGTGGGAATATAAAACCAAAGACTAGTTGCATAATAAACCATATTGGTAAGAACGCAATTGCGGGAATCCTAATAGTTGTGATAAAGAAGGCAAATACTACTGTGAATATTTTCGCTCTAGGAAACATTACTAAATAAGCTCCCAGCACGCCTGAAATTGCACCCGATGCTCCAACAGCAGGAATCAAAGCATTTGTATTATCCGTCGCGACCAAGCTGTGAGCATACGCCGCTAGTATTCCCCATAATAGGTATATTAAGAGATATTTCAGATGTCCAAATTTGTCTTCTATATTATCTCCAAAGACAAATAGAAAGACCATATTACCCACAATGTGAGCAATTCCACCATGCATGAACATTGAGGTAACGATGGACACGACATCCCCAGAGAGTACGAAACGAGGTATAGAGCCATACGTATAAAATAATTCTTGTGTAGCAATAGGATCTGTAAAGTTGCCCGTAAACGACAGTTCCCAAATAAATACCACCACGTTAATTAAAATCAGACCATAATTGACATAGGGCCTTCCATGCAGTCTTTGGGTATCATCATGGATTGGGAACATATGTGAGCCCTATAACGACCCTGCAGCATCCTGGAAATCGGATAAATTCGTATATCTAAAATCCGCCAAACGGATTTGCGTTAGGAGTAAAGTCCTCGTTCTCCGAATGTGCTTTCCGAGAATGTCTCTTTAACCGCTCCTTATCATCGAATTTCATGTCACAGTACTTGCATTTGAATTCATTCAACTTTTCTTCGTTCTTCCTTCTGAACAAAATCATATGATCGATCGATACTAAACAATGCAGTACAACTTCATTAACCTTGTGTAGCATATTTCCTTTGAAAGGGCTCTAATCCATCACTATCATTGTTAGTGTGGATTTGACTCCGTTGAGCTTTCTTAGTTTCCACGTGATAGTTTCTTTTACCTTCTCCATTGTGTCAGCTTCGACTTGTGCCACAATATCATATACGCCATAAACCTGATAGACTTCCCTTACACCTTCAAGTTTATTGAGCTCGGTAACTATAGAGTCTTCACTGCCTAGTTCTGCATTCATAAGCACAAAGGCCTGTGGCATACACCTAGATACTCATAGCTGGTGTATAAAAACATGTAGATGATTTCAATTTGTGGTAAATTTACCATGGAATAACATGTTCGAACTAGCATACGCACTTTAAAAACCAGTCGTCAACTAAAAAATGAGTCCTGTTTAGTCGAATCACTATAATATAATTGGAGTAGCCTAATAAATCTCAGTTCTTCGGATTCACACTTATGATTGAACACTTGGGCAATGAATCTCATCGTTCACTGGCCAAATAGAAAACCAGTTCCCAATTCAAAGAGTTCAGATCTCGTTTGGCAGCTTACTCTCATCGAAGACACCTGCTCGGTTCCACTGGTATGCGAAATAATCTTCACACCATTGGTGAAATTCAACATTATCACTATAATACAATATATTCAAATCGGGCCTTCCCTTTAAATTAGGAAATGCAACACAAGAATGTCTTTCATTAAATATCAAGACTAACTTGACTCTATCCAGCATTCTTCTTTCCACCATCCCTTTGGAAATTAAGCTTCGCCAACCTATTCTTTCCAGGATTTCACTCCTACCCTTTGGGACCACCGGATCTCGTGGGAGTATGTAGGAAAATCTTACTCCGCTTTGAATACGTGAACTAAGCGTCTCAATAAGGTCAACAGGTACTTCTGAGATTATTTCTTTGATGTACTCGTTTGAATTCAAAAATATATACTTCCATCTTTGAAGTATAGCCATAACACCATTGACGACCTCACTTTCTGCGAGGGACCCTATTCGGAGAACGAATTTCAATGGGAGATCACCAAATGTATGATCATTGAAATACTCTCTATTCTGAAACAAGAAGGCGTAGCTTGGGATTAATGAAACAATTGATTCTCCATACGGTGTCAGTACGATGTCTCCTTCTAGTCCCTTCGTAACTAGATTTGAAGATACTAGTCTTGAAATGTTTCTATGGGTTTCCTGCATCGTTGCATTGAGTTCTTCAGCAAGTTGTGAAAGACGATAGGATCTGTTTCTAAGTTTCATTAGAGTAGAATATCTTAGATCTCCAGCTAACTCGAAAAACAAGGAGTTGACTTCCTCCTCGCGCTCTCCATGCATCGATAAAGGACCGTGGGCCTAAAATTTAAACTTGACAAATATTGCCAAGTTAAAACACCATAGTTTGAATTTTGTTCATGATTTCTGGACCATTAATGAACTTGACACTGCTAAGGACTGACCCTGGACATGGTTCTTGGAAAAAGGACCAAATCCTTGATATCCTCTATGCCAATAAACCATCTTAGTAGTCTTTCGATACCCATCCCAAATCCTCCATGCTCTACTGATCCATATTTCCTCAAATCAAGGTACCATCCGTAATCAATAGGATTAAGCCCTGTTTGTTTAATCCTCTCGGATAGAGCTGTGAGGTTGTCTTCTCTCATGCCTCCACTACACAATTCACCATACCCTTGCGGACCTAATAGATCAAAAGTGAGACTAATTCCGGGCCGATCCTGGTTCTCTTTGACGTAGAAAGGCTTTA
>DASSCH010000185.1:0-6385 GCA_035697905.1 Nitrososphaeraceae archaeon | reverse complement strand
GAGAGTTCGCTGGGATAGCCCAGTACAACCCAAATAATTCTGATATTCTTCTAGATTTAGTCGAACGTATAAATCCTGATGTCGTACACGTTCAGTACGAACCGGGGCTATATGGGTTAAAGCTTGACACAATAAACCCCTCGAAGACACACACAAATATTGACGCGTTCTACGATTCTTGCAAGACCCCGATAGTAACCACTTTCCATTCGGGTTACCCTTTCAAACAATGGATGAGTCTCCCCATTCCAATCTACGAGCACCAGAATGACACTTATATTGTAAAGAAGGCAAAACGATTGGTTAGTTTCTGGACAAGGCTAATCAACTATCGATCTTTTCATAACTTAAACAAGCAGAAGCTCATCAAGAGCGTCTGTGGAATTGCATTTTCCGAGTTCATGTCCAGGACATTGGGAAGTCAAGGATGTAATGTGATCTTTCACGGCGCAGAAACACAAGGTATTCGATCTGACCGAACCAAAGCTAATATAAGAAAATCTTACTCTATCCCGGCCCATGATAGGATTGCTTTGGCGCTGGGCTACGCGACGGCGACCAAAGGCTGGGATGTTATTAACAGAATGGACGTCCCGGACGGTTGGACCATTGTAAGAAATGCTTCCAAGAATGAGTATAGCCGTGAAGAATACCCAATTAGTGGCCATAAGAAGAACTTAATCAACTTGCACAGGGATTTCCTAAGCGAAGAGCAACTATGTGAGCTCTTTTCATGCGCAGATGCAGTCATTTTGCCCTACAAGGTTAGTTCGGGATCTGGAATTATGTTCGACGCTTTGTCCTACGGTCTGCCCTTTATCGCAACTAGGTTAGGATTCTTTGTGGAATTCGCCGCGCGAGGACTAGGCATTGCAGTTGATCGGAATCCAAAAGAATTCTCAGATGCGATGTTATACCTTGACATGAATTATAATAAGTACGTCAACAGAGTTAATGAATTCAGGGCGAAATTAAGTTGGGAGCAAATTGCAAAGGAACATGCCCAATTATACTATAAAGTATTAAGTAGTAAAAAAGAACACCCAGTAATCGCGTGATGAAATACTGCAGAGGTGGAGAATGATCGTTAGAAGAATTTTTGACTTTTAGTAGCTCTCATTTTTGGTTATTTAGGCAGAATCAAGCGTCCGTGGATGGATTTATGGCCTTCATTTAATCAAACTTAAGGTACGGCTCTACTCACGGTAGATATTGGTTCGGCCTCCATCATAATCTCCAAAACCAGCAACCACATATCGATGCTTAAATCGGTAAATGGTATTGTGATGCTTTGATCTGTTCCTTTTTGGATATCTCCAAAGTTACATTTTGTGAATACTCTTGCAATCTTGATTCATTATAGGATGATTATGATCCTGCCACTTCCGCCGGGATCTCTGATCTCTCCTTTGCCTTACTCAAAAGCACGAGCTACGAATTCAACCTCATCCGAAACGTCGTTCTCCATCCTGGAAGTCTCTAAAATATTTAACAATGTCGCATCCATAATCTATGGAACAGATGCGACTAACCTTTATCTAAAGATTCAGTGAGTTCAATCATGTTGAATCCCTTCACGAACAATTTATTCTGTGGGATTTGATTATTTTTCGATGAAATCTGTTAACATGATTCCAGTTAGTTCACTCTGCACCCTACAATTTCTAATTAAAAGCGGTTCAATAATCCCTCGAAATATAAGTTACATGAAAAGCGAAGAAGTCCTGACTCGTCTGGTCAACGCATCGCTACTGGCTTTTCTTCATTTTCCAGGATTTCACAATTAGCCACTGAGAAATCTCCTTCTATGAGTTCAAAGTCATCTACATTGTCTCTTCCTTCGCCACAATCAAAATAGTCAGCTCCTTCACTTCCAGTAAGAACATCATCTCCATCACCACCATAAAGAGAATCGATTCCAGGGCCTCCTTGGATATAATCACCGCCATTGTTTCCATATACTACATCACTTCCTGGCCCTCCACTTAAGTGATCGCTTTGGTTAGAACCACGAATTTCATCGTTACCGAGGTCACCATAAATAAATACACTGCTGCTATTGGAAGATGATCCTTCTTGCGTACTATTTGTCCCCATAAAGGACAGTTCATCCCGATTCGAATCTGTTGTCAGCGCACTACTCAAAAGATCATCGTATTGGGTTCCACGTGTGAGTGCGGATGCAAATTGCTCTTTACTAAAAGAACCAATTATCAATACTGCAATCAAAGCAACAAAACTAACCTCGATGCCAACAGTTAACGATAATTTTAAGGTCATTGAACTATAACATGTGATCTTTCTCTTACCAAATAAATGGGATACTACTTTTAGTTCTATTAGATGAAGAATATTCTTTATCACCTAAGAGTCTTTGTGAATAATATGCATCCTCATGGAATGCATGGATGAGAACCACTCTGAACACAAAGATTGAATTATTGAGTTTTGTGTTTACTATCTTAAACCGCGTGTTCTTGCATTTAATGTGAACTGCACCAACATTTGGTATAATTTCTGCATAAAAATATCTGAATGGTAATTTCAATTCATGTACATTATTAAGTATCCATCATCCACTTTACGCCCTAGTCACAAATCCTTCATGATAATGAATAGAATAATATGCATTAGATTGTGAAGTCTTAATATTGAGAAGGTTATCACATATGTGATCTCCATGCCCTCATTTGCTTATGTTATAACGTTGGTTGTTCTTTCATGTTTCCTGGTGATACCTATACTAGGCGGTGTGCATGAGGTGGCGTTAGGAAAACCAATTTTGAAATCAGATGATTTTCACTTGGACAGGATCGTGGACGGATTGTCAAATCCCACTGGCTTAACTTTTTTGGGTCAGGATGACTTTTTAGTCATTGAGGAAGATACTGGGAAAGTTAAGCGAGTTATAGACGGCGAGATCACTCAAACACTATTGGACTTGGATGTTTCCACGGATGATTCAAGAGGTTTGATAGGTATAGATTCGTACCAAAATGGGAGCAAGACCTATGTCTTTTTGTACTATTCTGAATCATCATCGTCGAGTGATGGCGATAGTGATCCCCTTGGAAATCGTCTGTATAGATACGAATTGGCTGAGGATAAGGACAGTCTAATTAACCCAATCCTGCTTTTAGATTTACCTGCGGTACCTGGTTCAATGGATAACGGAGGTCCGGTCCTAGTTGGACCAGACAATTATCTCTATTTAGTAATAGGCCAAATTCAGGACGATAATGCAGAAGGTCATAGTACTAAAGCTCAAAACTTCGAAAAGGGACCCGATGCAGATGGAACAAGCGGCGTCCACAGAATTACTCAAGATGGAGTCCCTGTTACTTCTGGAGTATTAGATCCTTCTGCCGGCAAGGAATCGTATTTTGCGTACGGAATAAGGAATAGTTTTGGTATGGATTTTGATCCTGTCACTGGAAAACTTTGGCTCACTGAAAATGGTGTGCGCACAAATGATGAAATTAACTTGATAGAATCCGGGTTCAATGGAGGTTGGAAAGACCTAACTGGATTTGCTCCATCTGGGTTTAACTACAGCGAGTTGGTCTCATTTAATGGAACTGGGAAATATAGTGATCCAAAATTTGTATGGAATCAGACGGTAGCACCGACTGCTCTTTTGTTCTTCAATAGCGACAGGTTTGGACCCGGTTACAAGAATGATATGTTTGTTGGCGACTATGCATTTGGCAGAATTTATCATTTTGAACCGGATCCGGAAAGAACTGGACTCAGCTTAAACGGTACTTTAGCCGACAAAGTGGCTGATTCAGACTCTGAGGTTCAAAGTACTATCTTTGGTGAAGGGTTTGGAGTTCCGACTGACCTAGAGATTGGTCCAGATGGAATGCTATATGTTACTTCGTTAAGAGACGGATCAGTGTATAGAATTAGCAAATAGTCCCTGCAGTTGTATTGCAGAATATTTTGATGATTAACATCTCACTCTGCTAACCGATCAACTTTCTAAAAATATTTCTGACGTTTGAGAAGGCCCCTTTGTCTCAACTATGATAAAAGGGGTTGTTGACTTCTTACAACTGAACTGGGTCGCATTTTAGGTCACTTATTGGACAACAATAACTCCATTCATCCAAGGATGGGGAACGCAAAAATATTCGTACCTGCCAGGTTCGGCAAAGTGAAATGTGAATGACTCTCCTTCGTCTAACTCACCTGAATTAAATATGCCATCCTGCAGAAATTCATACATTCCATATCCTGCATTTTTACCACTGGTAATTGTATGGGTTATATCATCATCATTGGTCCATGTTACATCTGATCCTGTTGGAACGGTTAATTCTGGAGGATAGAATCTTTCAGATATAGATTCTTCCCATGCCGCTCCGTCAGGGATATCTATTTGATATTCACCTTCACGATCCTGGTCGTTAGTATCTGATATATCTGTATCCTCGGCTGGGTGAATCGCTTCCCCGTTTTGATCCTTTTGAGTTTGAGACGATTCAGCTTCATCGCCACCCTCGTTCTCTAATTCATCCTCTTCCCGGTCATCTGGTGTTATCGTGACTGCAGGCGATGCGGCAACAAACAACTGAAAGTTATGAAGGTCCGAAATGATTATACTGGCGACCACACAGGCAAGCAAGGCCATGTAATACGTCTTTGAGCTATCTTGATATATTTTCAAGGATGTGTATATCTATTCTGGTCATAATTATAAGCTTAGCGGATAAATAAATCTTATAGTACTAATCTACAGTAAAGAGTTTAGTTACCTCTATGAATAATAAAATTTACCTGAAGATCTCAATTCTATCGATAGATTAACTTGGAGATTTATAACTCTGTTTATAAAAAGCCACCCAATGGGTATCTATTATTATTCTTACTGTTTCGAATAATAATGAGTCCATTTGCTAAGCCCGTTTGCGTCTTTCAGAAATATTGTATCAAAGCTGTTTCATGATTCTAAAAAGATCCTTATCTTCCATGCTACGCATAATAATTAATCAATATTTGGTAGTATATATATATCAATTTAATTAAGTTCGTTTGAGGAATCATGTTCTGCAGTTTGTAGAATAGAATAAAGCGATCTCTACTCCAAACGCATTTAAAGAAGCTTTTTCATACGTGAGAATATGGGATTATGCCACCGATCTCGATTTTATTTGTCCTTTGTTTCTGTTTTCTTGATTTGCTCTTTAATATTATGTCTCTTTGAAGTAGCTGCCCAATTGGAGTCGCCAAACAACTCTATTATTCCATTCGAAGAAGATCTAGATCCCTCGATATCGACAAACCTGAATTTGGACCGTGACCTAACTACACTGTTCAGTGACGTAGATCAATCAGTCGTTCAAATAAGCGATGCTAGTGCCTCCTCTTTCGGGGCCAGGCAAGGGTCAGGTTTCATATACGATGATCTAGGCCATATTATAACTAATTATCATGTGGTTGCGGACCCCGGAGAAAGCCAAGAAACTAGCCTAAGTGATAAAGATTTTCATATAACTTTCCTAGATGGCACGACATACATTGGTAAAGTTATTGGTGCAGATCTCTACTCTCAGTTGGCTGTCATGAAGGTTGAGAACATAACTGGAGAGAGCCTCATTCCACTACCTCTAGGTAATTCGTCCAATGTAAGAATCGGGCAAGTAGTTTTGGCAGTAGGAAATCCATTTGGACTGTCAGGGTCGATGACCGAGGGGATAGTGAGTGGATTTGGTCGGATTCTTCCCTCCTCTGTTCCACAAGGCGATCTTCTATTGCGTCAACAAGATACTTCGTCATTTTTGGTCCCAAACCTAATTCAAACTGATGCTGCCATTAATCCTGCCAACTTAGGTGGGCCACTGCTCAATACGGCAGGGGAAGTTATAGGATTGAATACAGAATTTTTTTCAAATACTGGCCTATATGCAGGAGTCGGATCTGCTATCCCATCAGATATTATCAGGAAAGTAGTACCGGAGCTAATATCTACAGGATCATATAGACATCCGTATATAGGAATCGCTGGAGTGAACTTGTCTCCTGAAATTGCGACTGAATTGGGGCTGAATGATTCAAGAGGCTTTCTAGTTACTGAGGTTACATCAGAAAGTCCGGCAGAAACTTCAGGTATTAGAGGTGGAGGAACGTTAAAGGATATTAATGGAAGGGAAATAGAGTTGGGAGGAGATGTAATTGTTGCTGTGGATAATGTCACGGTCAGGAAAATTGAGGATCTACTTTCCTACCTTCAGTCGTCAAGGGCTGTAGGTGATAATGTAATCCTTAGTGTGGTAAGGGATGGAAAAATCCTGGAAATTAGTATGAAAGTAGCAGCCAGGCCTACAGGATTACAGCTGGGAACTAAGCAGAGCCAACAACAGCACTCAACCCTTGGCATCAA
>DASSCH010000184.1:0-2553 GCA_035697905.1 Nitrososphaeraceae archaeon | reverse complement strand
TCTAAAGGAACTGGAAAAGATGGGAATTATATTGAGAGCAAAAGCCGAGGACTTCCATGGCAAACCTATACGATTTTATTACAATATAACTCCAGTAGGCAGCGCAATTGTTCGAAATAGATGGCACGCCATTTCATGCAGCTTGCCAAAAGCTTCTTTCCTTCTAGCCCATGAAATAATTCTACATGTTTCTTTGTCAAAGTACTAAGCTGTGGTAAAGTCCTTTAACTTCTCTTACATTAACTAAAACCACCAAAGAATACTCTTTTTGAAGCAAGATATCACTTCGCGGCGCGGGGGGCCCGCTAATCATACAGGTTCTAATATCGGTGCTTTGTATTTAAAATAACGACGAAAAACCACAAGGATGAAAATATAACGACAAATGAATGAAGGGCGGGAGAGACCATATTGGATAACGTTTCAGCTATATCAAAATCCCCATACACTACTCAAATGTTCTGCTTCTTCTTCCAATCTACTATATTCTCATTCAGTGGTGGTGGAGGACCTGAGAAGTCTACTCCAAATGCTTTCTTTGCAAATTCACGAAACTTTATGGCCCATGGATGATTTGAAGTAGCATATTCTTTTAGCATATTGGCAAGGTCATCTGTCTCTAGACTAACCACATTAAGATCAGGAGCACCGCTGCCTGGTGGACTCCGCTGAATCCAAATGGTTTCGCGAGAAATGCCAGCAATTCTATAGAATTCGTCATGTTCTTTGGTGTTACCGTTTTCCTGTCCAAACTTCTTTTGTAGTTCTATTCCTCCTGGAAGATAAGGTAATGCTAAGCAATAGTTTACCATTTCTGCAAATATAGAAGGAAGATAGATATAAGTAGATTCTCTCTGTTTGGATCGCCTTTCGAATAGTCTGCAGCATAAGATGCATCATAATGCCTTCCCCTTTGAGTGATAAAATGGAATTTCTGACTGATAGTATTATTTCAAATGACGGCCTCGCCGTAGCATTTCATATTTCTTGCGAATTCTGTCTCTTGCTTCCTCTGTCGACTCTCTATCAAGCTCGATGCGCTTAATCTGATTGTTTTCAATATAGAGCTGCAGGCGCATTCCTGGTTTAGCATCATTTACCAATTCGACTGGTACATCATATTTGTGATGGTCGTCGTCGTCGCCATCATCAGTATAAACTATAGCAAAATCTCCTTCAATTCGGTCTAGACTTGCCCGGACCATCTTTTCTACCATATGTAGTATATCTAACCCTTGTACATATATGCGATAATCAAAATTAACACTATTGCAAGGATAGGCATACCGTCTGAAATTTAAAAATGTTAACAGTTTTTCCACACTCTTCTGTTAAAATTGAAATGTTGCCTCCAGCATCTGAAATTAAGGTGATTGTGCCATCAATGTCCGTCCTGTGGAGATATTGAGCCCCGAATGCTGAAATCCTATCCAAAGCCTCCTGATGAGGGTGGCCGTAGCTATTTCCTGCACCTAGTGAGATAATTACAACTTCTGGAGTTACCGCATTCAGAAAGTCCAAGCTGCTCGATGTGCGACTGCCATGGTGGCCAGCTTTTAGGACATCAGCATCAAGTATTGTTGCATTTTTGAATACCAGTCTTGCTTCATTTCTTTCTTCCATATCCCCAGTCAACAATGCTGAAAAATTGCCATAGGTGAGTTTTAGAGCAACAGAATTATCATTAAATTCTGCTTCATTGTTTGAACCATCAGGTATACTCGCAGGTGGATTTAAAACATTGATTCTGACTGTCGGATCAAGGTTAATCGACTCGCCTTCACTAACGGATCTTAACGGAATTTGCTTGTTGTATATAGCATCTAGTAGATCCTCAAAGGTCTGTGTAGTATGCACTTGACCAGAGTCCAGCACCTGTCCGATATTTACATTGTTGATAACATCAATCAGCCCGCCGATATGATCTGCATGAGGATGTGTCGCTACCACAACATCAATATAGCTCAAGCCATGTTCTTGCAAGGTTGAAAGCACTTTGCTGGAGCTATGACGCTCTCCTCCATCTATGAGCAATGTCTTTGTATTGGGAAGAATAACAAGGATTGAATCCCCTTGTCCTACATCAATAAAGGATATAGTTAGATTTTGACTTGGCTGAATTTCTGGGGTGATCTTCACACTTGAATTTGCCGAAGGTAATGGTTCTGATGGCTGTATTGGACGTTCAGATGTAATCAGCGAAGGCGACTCCGAATCGAAGACCAAACTACCGAAATTAGCAGCATTACCTAGAGTATTGCTTGGTGAGAAGACCCAATTGTCTTGTCCATTCGGTGATCGCTGCCAAGTCGATTCATCATTGTCTTGATCAGAAAAAGGACCAACAGAACCTATCAGAATCCCTAATTCATTTCTTACAACAATGCCTTCACCTATATTATCGAGCCACTGTTGTTGTGAATCTCTTCCAACTATCAGGTAGCCCTTAGGGGCAATGGTCGTTCCTTCGTTTATCACTACAGTAGCAGTTCTACCTGCAGTTGAGCTGACTGTCCAACCGCTGACATCGATACCTGTATTCGATGGATTATA
>DASSCH010000183.1:0-3203 GCA_035697905.1 Nitrososphaeraceae archaeon | reverse complement strand
AAATCATCCACTGCTTGCAGCTATAGCTGACCAGATACAAACTATGGATGCACGTGAAACTCTAAAGTATACTCTAGGTGTAGAAATTGTATCTGATATGTTAAAAATGCATGCTATGGATCTAATAATGAATCGAACAGCAGGCAGTCAATCTGTTATTCCGTGAGACTATGAGAAACGATAGACTAGGTATTCTACCTATCCCTTTTTTATGCATGAATTTACGGTTGAGTCTGGTTCTTGTCTGCTTTCGTTAGAGTCTCCTGCGTAGTCTATAGTGATTGACAAAAATAACTTTGTTTATTGATCAGAATTTATTTCATATTTGGTTGTGAATATAACTTCGCTCTATTGGATCCCGTAATAGAGGATAGAAGTATGTGATAAGTCTCTTGGGAGACAAAAGCATACCAGGGACGGAGTCAAGTGTGTCATCCTGTTTCCACGGTCCCCGTTTTGATTCCTCTATTACTACGAATCGGTCTCGCTGTGCAATCTTTTGATTTCCTCAAAGATTTCTCTTCTTCGTTTCCTGTGCGGCCTAATCATCACCATACTAGCAACGCTTATTGTCTTTGTCCCAAATTTGCTGTTGAATAGAAAATAATTGCCAGTCAGCGGTACAGTCTTTAGTCTGTATTTTATAGTGATATTCTAGACCATCTTAATACTACGATAAATCACCCTATACGCAATAGCACATAGCTCGTTAACTTAGATATAATCACGGTAGTTACTTGAATGCAATGAATAAAACACTCACGATTGCTGCACTCCTAATGGCTGCTGCATTAATTGGAATATTCTCTACATCGGCATATGCTACAGATGGTGGAGATGAATCAGAGACAAACACAGAACAAGAGATAAAACAAAAGAACGTTGGAAGCGGTGAATCAACCAACAACAACTGTGCGCTAAATTCAATCGACACTACTACGGCTGCAACAGTTGCGTGTCCAGTCAGATCAGGACTACTGCCTGGCGGATAAATTAGAATGAAACAGTTGTAATTACAACTGGGATCAAATCCTTCTTTTTTTCTTTCCGAGGATTTATTGCTATACTAAACATTCATACAGCAACTTTGCCGGTTTTAAACTTAGTCTAACCTTTCCCTTCCTTTTTATTTTTATCTTTCTTTTTTCGTCATTTACTTAATCCCGACATGAGTTTTACGATATCCAAAAAATAGGAGGGTTAGTTAGTATTTGTGGTTCTGTCCATAGTTTACTCGTCTGGACCGAGAAGGTCTTGACGAAATAACGGATTGTGGCCTGGTGCATCTTCAAATGTGTCTTTATATGGGTCGGCTGGTGATGTTTCTGGGCGTAGCTGTCCTGGCGAAAAGTCTGTTGCATCGCTAGTACCTTCGGGGGTACTCCTCACTTTGTTGCCTGGTGAGAACGTTGATGCCCCCTGATTACAGCCCATACACGATGCCAGAGCGTACTGAATTTGAGCCAGTACTATACTGCTTGCTGCAACCACAACTACAGGTACAAGTTAATGCTTAATATGTATAAGAGCATTTAATTCACATATGAAAACTGTTACATGTCGGGAAGCAGGGTTCGATTGTGACTACGTAGTAGAAGGTCAAACTGATGATGAGGTCATGAAGCGTGGTGTTGAGCATCTCGTTAAAGACCATGGTATGAAAGAAGAAGATATCACTCCTGGTATGAAAGAAAAGGTAAGAAAACTTATTCACACTTCCTAAGACTCCTTTTTTTATGCAGGTTGAGTCTCCTGCGGTTATAACGTTAAAAAAGGATATTTTCCAAATCCTACTGGGGCCGAAATCAGTCACTTCCACACACACAGCCGCAGGAAGGTCCTAGACTCGACTATGGTTTGTGGCTACTCGTATAGTTGAGCCACCTGCGGGTTAATATAAGGTGATATTAGGTTTAGTATTGATGATCTTTGGGAACCTAAAAAGAAGAAATACTTTCCAGGTAGGAGAAGGATTATGAATAGCTCTACCAAACGCAAGCCGTTAACATTAACAGGAAGAACACCATCGATTAAACTCAATACCTTTTGTGCTCTTTCTATTTCATACTCTTCAGGTGTTGGGATAGGTTTAAGCAATCTATCTATGAAATTAACCAAATCAACGTTCCCAATGCTATCAGGATTACTGCGTTAACGCCTCCACTCCTTTCCTGTAGTTCTTGCAGTTCATCATATATCTGCATCTTCTCTTTCACATGTTTAGATGCGTATTGGACAAATGCAAGGCAGCTAGAATCATCATAATTAATAGCCTGTTGATACTCTAACTCCCATCTATGTTCATCCAAATACTCTAATAATATTTGCTGAGATTCTGGTTTTACCTCATCGAGTTTAACAGGCAAATTATACTCAAGCCCCCTGCTCATGAGTATTAGCTCGATTCGACTTTCTATAGAACGCCAATCTGTCGTCGTCACCATCGGCATATTCTTTGCAAGCAATAGAAGAGTTGACGCCCAAGATGACAAGAAGGCGTTCAGGTTCGTTGTTACGACATCCATTGCCGAGGCAAAGATCTGTCGCCCCGTCCCAAAAATAATGAATACAGCAGCAATTATTATCATTACGTTTTGATCGAATACAATTACAATCAAAATTGAAATAACCCCAAACAATATGCCAATGACGGCGGCACTAGTTTTAAAGTAGTTATTCGGCTGTCCAATTAACTTGATATTGTATTCTGCTCTTGATTTTGTTCTTTTGTGAACAAGGGATATTGATACAGGATTGGCAAATAGCAAGTTAGCAAGGTGCTTTACCATCTCTTTCATGATGAAAGCTACTCTGAGAGCATTTTGCATGACGACATATTTTGAACGATTCACTACTTAAAAGACGTTGTATCTAACACGAGATGACATGTCATGTTTTGACTAGGCCTGAAAAGGTTGAATCAAATGATCTTTACGAGCCGGGAAACTAGATAAGATGCGAAAAGGTGAAGCTAAAGCCTTTATGGACTCACAAGAAGAAGCCGAAGCCTTTTTAGAGGAATTTAATTTACTAGACCCTAGGAAATTTCCTGCTGAACAAATTAGCATGGAGGGAATGGGATTTGAACCCATGACCACCTGCGTGTAAGGCAGGTATCCTAACCAGTCTAGACAATCCCTCCGCCTCGATTAATCGAATCAGTTTAAGCTGTTGGCTATAAATAAGTTGTTTGCGTCTTTTCC
>DASSCH010000182.1:0-11425 GCA_035697905.1 Nitrososphaeraceae archaeon | reverse complement strand
AAATTAACAGAGTATCGAAATGGTCGTAGAGGAGGTACATGATGCAACTCCCCCAAATTTGGTTATTCTTAGCAAAACGGTATTGATTACCGAGTGTTTATTAATTATAGGTTTGACTACAATGCAGCCTGCTATTACTTTAGCCCTGAGCCAATACCGTAATTATTTTGAAATGGAGGGCATGATTCGTTACCGTTCTACCAAAATCAATAGCTTATAGAAGTGATATTTGGCAGAGCTGAACGGTACACGGTACACAACACAGTTCGCCCGGGTACACCATTTAGGCTATGTATGAAAGAAGAGTGAGGTACTTCATAGCCGATAGAATGCCGTCACTCAGACCTGATCTCGTGGCCTGATCTTAGAGGCAACTAAGGTAATCCAAGGGTTAGGACTCGGGTCAGATATTTCTTTTATGGATCAAATTTATTCTAACTTTGCAGGGCGTTAATCTGGTTACTTATATTTTTCCCAGCTTCTTAACAAATTTTTTGTACTCATCTAGATAAGTCTTCTTATCCCCTATATCTACAAAACCTGAATCTATGGTGAATCCTCGTACCATTCTTTTATCTTGCAGAGCCTTTTTCACTGCTTCATCCATTCCGTATGCACTAGATTTGGGTACCAGCTTAAAGAATTCTGGTTCAATGACGTAACAACCGATGTTTATTAGGCCAGTAATTTCAGGTTTTTCATTCCATGAAGATACTCTATTGGATTTACCTAATACTTCAATTACTCCATACTTTAAATTAGTCCTGTAACGAAGCAGTGCCATTGACAAGAATGCCTTCGACTTTCTGTGTTCGCGAATCATTCTATAAATATCAAATTCATATATGGAGTCGCCATAGAGGCAAACAAATGTTTCATCTGCAAGGAATTCTTCGGCAGTCTTTAGTTGGCCAGCCGTAGCTAAAGGTCTATCTGATCTAGCATAATCTATCTTCACTCCAAATCTTCGACCATCTTCAAAGTAATCTTCTATTGTTCTATGAAGGTAGCTTACACATATCACAATGTGATCAATCTTGTTAGAGCTTCTGTTCGTCAACCAAGAGATGATATGCTCGAGAAGCGGCTTATTGCCCAAAGGTAGCATTGGCTTTGGAATGAAAAAGGTGTATGGTTGCAGCCTGGTACCTAGCCCGCCTGCCAATATAACGGCCTTCACAGCATCTTTTGACTTCACAAGGCATGTATATACTTAACAATCGTTACCCAAAAAATAAATTATATGTCAAGCATATTATTTGAGGAATTCGATTAGAATATTGTTTACCTTTCCTACCAGCCGAGACGGATTTGTATCAAATACCATAATCATAGGCTCTTTTCCAATGTCGCCCAAATGATAGATAATGTCCGCATTAGGATCCATTCGCAGTGCAGATTCAATTCCCCACGGGATCGACCTTCCTTCTGCTACTTTTATTTGGCGAGGTTCGGCACGCCTATCATACGCTGCTACTTTAAAATTCCTTTTGCATATCGCGAGGATCTTCTCGTCATATATTAAATTGATGGCAGATCGAATATTTGGGTGTTCTTTCATATAGCTTAGAACCGCTGATCCCATGTGCCTTGATGCTCCGAACCGGATACGTCCCACGGCCTTCGCTCGGTTACCCACTCTTGCAATTCTTCCTTCAACTGCAGCGACGTCTGATAGCCCTGTTGGGTGAGAGACAGCATATACTAAGTTGGACGAAGTTTCCGGTATTAAGAAACCGAAATTTTCAATCAATTCAACATTATTTACGGCTGCATCCAAGTATTTGAGGACGAGGACTTTATCTGAATTTGAATAAAGAAATTGAAATGGATCAACTACTGAAGATCCTTTTCCTACTGATACTGAATTAGTCATGCCTAATAAAACATATTCATTCGCTTTGAGACAAGCGTGTCTTAACGGAGCTTTCCTTGCCAGTTCGGCAGTGACGGCAGCTGAGAAGTTGCATCCTACACCATGCAAGGAATTGATTTTTATTCGTTCTTTCTTCAATCCAATCACTTCCCTCTCTTGGGTAATAAGGAAATCTGTAATACTCCTAGTTATTTTAGAATGTCCACCTTTTATCATCACATTAGTCGCCCCCATGTCCAAAAGGATATTGGCCGCGTCGACTAATGTCTTTGTAGATCTAATTTTTATTCCAGAAATAGCTTCCGCCTCTGGCAAATTAGGGGTAATTAGATACGAGATAGGAATAATGGTTTCTTTAAAATATTCAAGGTCCTTTTTGAAAATCAAGCTATATCCTGTTCCAGTAGAGAGGATCGGATCTACAACTATTGGAAATTTGGCCTTCTTGAGTTTTTTGTGTACCTCTTCCATAATTTCTGCATTATATAGCATTCCAATTTTTACTGCGGCTAGCGTAAAGTCAGATAATATTGATTCTAACTGATTGGAAACTATCTTAGGTGGAATAGGGAATACATCTCTCAATTCAGATGTATTTTGTGAAGTTATTGCTGTAACAACCGAACAACCAAAAATGCCAAATGCAGAAAAGGTCTTAAGATCAGACTGTATTCCCGCTCCCCCTCCTGAGTCGCTTCCTGCGACAGTCAATACCACCTTCAACGCAAGAGAATATTGCGCTGGAGCACATATAATAAGTAGGTAGAAGAATCGTCCCTCTCCGCGAAGAGGTTTCTACCGTATTTATGCATATAATATTCTCTTGTATATGATCTTGTCTCAATAAGAATAAATCTGGTTTGATATTGTTCTTTAGAGTGAATCCAACTACTTCAAAAGCTATCTATGTCTTATTGGACGGTGTGGGTGATTTGCCACATCCTTTACTTGGAGAACTTACTCCTCTAGAGGCAGCGCGAACCCCCAATTTAGACCACTTGACTTCTAACGGCTGTTTAGGAAGTGTGATCAGTGTAGGGAAAGGAATTGCCCCCCAATCCGACATTGCAGTTTTTAACATGCTAGGATACGATTTTAAAGATGTTGGATACCCAGGACGGGGGATCATAGAAGCATTGGGCATGGGAATGGAATTTAGGGATGGTGACCTCGTCTTACGGGGGAACTTTGCGACTATTGACGATCAAGGGAATATAACTGATAGGAGAGCAGGTAGGGATATCGAATACGAAGAAGCTTTAGAGGTATGCAGGACACTGAAAGAAAGCCTAAAGTTTACACGCAATATCAGCGTCACATTGCAACCAAGCATAGGGCATCGAGTAATCGTTAAATTCAGTGATCCTTCACTGTGGTTCTCGTCAAAGGTATCGAACACAGACCCGGCGTATGATCGGATTGATGGGATAGGAATAGCCAGAGATAGCGCAAGCCTGAAGATTCAGGACTGTGTGCCGGAGGAAGAAGGTGATTCAGCGGCTGCCTCGGCGCAGACAATAAATGAATTCAGCAGACAGGTAGTCCAGATTTTGGCCGAACATCCTGTGAATAGTCGTCGCACGGCCAAGGGAATGAAGCCGATGAATACTATCTTATTGCGAGATTCCGGAAATCAATTACCTTCGATCGAACCAATTTCTAAGCGATATGGTTTAGAGTTTGGTTCGGTAGTCGATATGCCAGTGGAGGTTGGAATATCAAGAGTCACAGGAATGCACTACACAACGGGTGGCAACATCAATGCTTATCAAGAAAAGGCAATGAAGTGTATAGAGCAGATCAATAAATGGGATATTGTATATGTACATATCAAAGGCCCGGATGAGTTTGGTCATGATGGCGATGCAAATGGGAAGAAAATGAGCATCGAGCAAATAGACGAACTTTTCTTCGGTACTTTACTAAAAAATGTAGACGTAACTAGGACCATGCTAGTTGTTTCAGGTGACCACTCTACACCTTGCATAAAAAAGGCGCATACAGACGATCCCATTCCTGTACTATTTACGGGTGCAGGTGTCGAAAAAGACGAGAGCAAGAGGTTTACAGAAAGAGAATCTTTGCGAGGGAGCAGAGGATCGATGAAGGGAATTGAAATACTACCATTCGTTACAAAGACCTTTTTTTGAGAAGTGTAGATTGATAGGAGTTCCCATCAACGAGCTAGAACCTACCCGACATTAGGTTGCCCTTACAGAGTTGACAAACTTTCTCGTCAATGTTGGATTCAATGTTATGATGTATATCACATATAATTAAAGAGTGGCGGATATAGTTGCAAAGTTCAATAAATTTCGACATAGTGTAAGGTGTATATGCTTTATTCGACGCCAGGTCTCGCGCTATGTCATCTATCATTTCAATTATTTGGTTCTCTAGGCCAAGTTTCGACATTAGCCCTGTGTCACCTCGAGTTCCTCGAACATAATTGCTGACTGCTGCCTGCGTAACCCCAAGAACTTTTGCAACAACCTCTTCCTTCATGCCATATTCGCCAGTTAGCTTTTGTGCTAAAATAGCTCTAACTGCGGGGATGAGAGACTTTGCTTCTATTTCTGACGGTAGCAGCATTTTGAGGATAAGGGAAAAACAACTTTTTTATTATTTAAAGGTTTTTTGAAAGGAAATGATTTACCTGAGTATGGCATTGAATATTTTTAAATACATGTGCTCAGTGGATCTAGTAACGATATGCCTATCCAAAATTTTGAATTACAAGGGGGATTATTGTCATAAATGAAGATAAAATTTGGATTTACTCAAGGACTAAACGTTGCAAGACTAGGATTAGATGAAACTCAGATAATGACTGCTTGTCAAATGGCAGACAGAATGAACTACGATTCCGTTTGGATGATGGATCATTCTAATGTTCCTCAGTGGAAAAATGCAGTCGTAAATGATGCCTGGTTGATGTTGTCGGCAATAGGGGCAGTGACTCAAAATGTTGAGCTTGGCACATGCGTCACTGATGCTATAAGGAGGCATCCATCGACAATTGCACAGTCTACAATCACCCTTGACAGGATTACCAAAGGGCGTTCAATTCTCGGTATAGGAGCAGGCGAAGCCCAAAACGTCGTAGACTTTGGTATTGAATTTGAGAAACCTGTGACAAAATTCAAGGAACAGCTGGAAGTAATCGAAAAATTGTTCGATTCCGATCCAGACAATCGTGTAAACTATGAAGGTAAATACTACAAACTGATAAATGCCTGCCTTCAGACGAAAAGCGTGCGTACACCTCGCCCGCCAATTTACATTGCAGCTGGGGCACCAAAGACATTAGATTTGTGTGCACGTTACGGAGACGGATGGATCCCTATCGGATATACACCTGAACTTTTCAAACATCACGCATCGGTGATTATAGAAAAGGCAAAGGAACACGAGAGGACCCTCGACGATTTCCAGTTCGCTAACGATGTGGACATATACTTCACCGAAGATGGCGAAGAAGCGTGGAATAAAATGAAAAATGCAGTGAAGGTCAGTTTGTACAAACCAGAACTTCTTAAAGTCCACAATATCGAACAAGATTCAGAATTTGACTTTCGTAGGTACTTTACAGAGTACGCTATGAACAAGCCTGAATTAATGCAGCAGATGAAGCGTGCAGCTCTTAAAATTCCTGATAGTGTTGCTAGGTCGGCCATTGGAGTGGGCAGACCAGACGATGTAATTGAAATGCTTGAAAGATTCATTACGGCCGGAACTAACCATTTTATAATACGCTTCTGGGGGGATGGCTATTTCAAGAACATTGAGACATTTGGAAACAAGGTTATACCCTATTTTAAGGATAGGAAAGATAGCTGATTTAACCTAAGAATGAGTCAATCAGGCTTTGATTTTTTAAGACCGGTATCTTCTTTATTTGTTTCATACCCTCTACCTTTCGATTGTCCTTCCCTAATAGAGCTTTTGCTTCATATCCCATGGACCGCAATGTCATGGCAAAATAATCTGCAAATCCGTGAATCGTATAAACCTTTTCAGGGTTACAATACCTCACGATATCAAGTAACTCGTTGAAATCGCAATGGTCACTTATCGGGATCGCATAATCCAAGCCCATTACTTGTCGAAATCTCGCTCTTGTTGCCCATCCTGTGAATCCAACTGTAACAGCGTTGCAACATGATTTCATATTTCTGACAAGCTCTGCACCCTTGCTCATGAAAGGAGATATCATTATCCACGGAACGCCGCGCTTAAATATTCCACTTTTCCTTGCTTGTGATAAGGTTATCCCTTCCTTCAATGGTATCCCCAATTGCCTATAGATGGAATTCATTTCGTGCACCGATTCATGGACGATCAACGGATCCCAATGCCTGAATAATTCACTGAGGAGTTGAGCCTTTCCCAATGGGTAGCCCATTAAAATCAATGGAATGCCCCGATTGTACATATTCGATATAAGCACATTTGTCCCATGAATGCACTCCTCGAGTGAAGGAAAAACATACTCTGGCCTAGCAAATGTAGATTCCAAGATTAAATTCTTAGCTTTTGGGGGTCTTATGCCCTTTAGGAACGCCCTATCACGGGTTGAAATGTCTCCAGTATAAAAAAATTCATCAGGAATCAGAAAACCCCTTGAACCTAGAATATGACCAGTATCTACAAGATCGTATTCTTCAGGAGTGTCTACTGGTGTCTCCAAATCATGCCCTCTGGAATTAGCTATTACAGCAGTGGCTTGTGAAGCCAGTATTTTCCTCGAACAATTACTTTTCTTTCTACGTAATGCGAGGTGATCTGTGTGAGCATGTGAGACAAACGTAAAATCAGAATTATATTGTCGCTTCGGATCCAAGGAGATAGATTTGTCGTCAACTTGAACTGTCAAGACTCCTTCACTAATTACAACCTGGATTTGCAAACTAGAGGCCTTAACCCATTCTTTGCCGAAGTATTTTAATGTTGATAGTTACAAGCATGCATCAAGGCCCATATTTAGCTCCGCTAGACCTGACACGATCCAGATAAATATTAGCTGACAGGCTACTTGATCTGGACTAATTCATGAAACTCGCCATTTTAATATCTGGTCGAGGAAGTAATATGAATGCAATCTTAACTGCTATTAAGCAGGGGCAATTGCCTCAAGTCGAACCTGTTTTGGTTCTTTCCAATCTGCCAGAAGCAAGTGGTCTTGTTATCGCTAGGGAAAAGTTTGGCGTGCCTACGGAGGTTGTAGACAATCACGAACTCAAAGGTTGGGAGTACGATAAAATTTTGTTGACGCTGCTTCAAAAATATGAGATATATCCAACAAATGGCCTGGTTTGTTTGGCCGGTTTTATGAGATTATTGAGTCCAAAATTCGTCCATCTTTTCAAAAATAGAATTCTAAACATCCATCCTTCATTACTCCCTTCCTTTCCAGGGTTGCATGCGCAACGCCAAGCCATAGAATACGGGGTAAAAATAAGCGGCTGCACTGTCCATTTTGTCGACGAAGGTTTAGACACTGGTCCTATTATCATCCAAAAGAGTACTCCTGTCTTTTCACATGACACTGAAGAAACTTTGTCAGATCGTATTCTGAAGGATGAACATCTCATCTATCCAGAGGCAGTCAAGATGGTTACAGAAGAGAGGGTCAAGATTTCTGGAAGGACGGTACAGGTCAGTAATTGAGACCGACCCAGAGAACAACTTGGGAGATATGGAGTTTGAAATTGTACAAAGATAATCTTGACAGTACTCATCAAAAGAGAGCATGTGTGGCAAAAGTACTACAAAATGGTGTTCCGCACTGATTACGGGTTAAGGTGAACATTGAGCTCTTTCATCGTAGATAGTAAGAGAATCTTGCGGCGCAAAATTTTAGCTAAGAGAAATGCTCTAACTGAGCAAGAAATCCAAAGCAAGAGTAGGCAAATACAAGAGATATTTACTGCAAGCAGTTTGTTTAGGGAATCCCACGTATTGGGGGTATATTTATCTCATGAATCTGAGGTCAAAACTCAGATGATTATTGAGGCAGGCTTGAGAAAAATGAAAACTGTGGCCGTGCCCCGCGTTATAGATTCAGGTTCGTTGAGCTTCCATAAGATTGATGGATTTCGTATGAATTCTCTTGCCAAAGGAAAATTTGGCATTCTGGAGCCAAATGGAACAGAAAAAGACGTCTCCGCAGCCATTGATCTTCTGATCGTCCCAGGCATCGCTTTTGATTTGCACGGTTACAGATTAGGTCGTGGAATGGGGTACTATGATAATTTCCTAAGAAATAAAGGACAGATGACAGTAATTGGGTTAGCCTTCGATATTCAAATTAGAAGGACAGGGTTTCTGCCACATTCTAAGCATGACATGAAGGTTGACATTGTGGTGACAGAGACTGGGTTCAGATCGTTTGCCTTAAGTTAATTGCAACCCAATATCTTTTCTAAAGTACTGACTATTTTTACCCCAAGTAATCTGATTGGCAACCTCATAGACCCTTTGCCTCGCTTCTTTCAAATTAGACGCAAGCGATGTTATAGAAAGTACTCTCCCACCATTAGTCAATATACGCCCTGATGCATCATGGGTAGTTCCAGAATGAAATATCTTAGTATCTTCTTGATATTCATTTTTCAAACCGTGTATTATTTCACCTTTTTGGAATTTTGATGGGTATCCCTTTGCAGCCATCACTACACAGATTGAAGTCTGGTCCTTCCATAGGAGAGGTGGAAGCTCGTCTAATTTTCCAGCTTCTGCAAACAACAGATACTCGAATAGATCAGAGTTCATTCTCACCATCAATGATTGACATTCTGGATCACCCATCCTCGCATTGAACTCCAATACACTTGCCCTGCCTTTCTCATCAATCATTAATCCTGCGTAGAGGAAGCCGGCAAATGGCACCGAATTAGATTTCATAACCGTAACTGTACGCTCTATGATATCATAGAGGATTTGTCGTTGTGTCTCTTGGTTGACGTACGGAACCGGAGAATAGCTGCCCATTCCTCCGGTATTTGGACCAACGTTCCCGTCGGCAATATTCTTGTAGTCTCTACAGGTAGGAAATGCCTTGATGCTAGATCCGTCTGAAAGAACAATAAGGGAAACTTCTTGTCCCCTAATTTTTTCCTCGATCACGATTTGATCGCCAGCTTCCCCAAAGACTCTTTCGACCATCATTGCTTCGATCGCATTGATCGCCTCTTTCTGATTATTACATACAACCACGCCTTTCCCTGCTGCTATACCGTCAGCCTTTATAACTAAGGCTTCGGATTGCCTTAACACGTAATCAATTGCCTCTTGGTGGTCCGTAAATGTCGCAAATCGCGGTGTTGGAATTCCGTGTGACTGCAATAGGACCTTTGCAAATGACTTGCTTGTCTCAATCTTGGCGGCTTTTGAAGAAGGACCAAAAATCCCGGAATCTCGTGTTGAAAAGTAGTCTACAATCCCTAAAGAGATAGGTGCTTCTGGTCCCACAATTGTAAAGCAATTCTTGCTTTTTGCAAATGCGACTAATTTCTCGAAATCGTTGGGTTGAATCGGGACATTGTTTATAGTACCGGCGTTTCCAGGAGCATAATAAACACTTTCGACAAGGTTACTCTGAGAAATTTTCCAGCCTAAAGCATGTTCCCTCCCTCCACCGCCGATTATTAGGACACTTTTGTTCTCTACTTTCAATAACTGAAGACAGAAATGCCAGGATGTATTAAATAGTTATGATACACTTAGGTTAAATAAGAATTTACTTTTAGACGTCCTCCTCTTCTTGTTACTATCAGCTATATCAATTAAATAATTGTCCAGCATCATTATTTCAGTTTAAATATTATACTAATAACTATCAAGAGAAAGGGAGTTTAGTGTGAAAGATTACGATCATGTTATAGTATGGACTGATTACTTTAACCGTAATTTATCTCGAAGGAAAGGAAGGAAAGTATCAAAGGATAGGGCCATCTTTGACCCTTCAATTCAGGAATTAGTCGATGCTTCTAAATCCGCAGGATTTGCAGTAAGCAATGATAACACAAACGAATCTGCGAGGTTCCCAAGAAGGCCATATGTAAGATCCGGCTACGTAATGTTGGAAAAAATTGAAAATTCGAAAAAGTCCAATATCTTAAATACTTTAGCAGAAAAGATAGTGCAGAATCGAGCCAAGATATCAAAAAGACGATAACTTATGTCAGGTTACCTAAGATGAAATGATTATGGTTACCAAATTCCTTGAAAAGATGCGTGCGGAACATATCTAAGCAATGTCCTCAATAGTAGAAGCTGGAGAGGTAATTCATATTGCAAAGAGTGGTCGATTGATATTGAAGATTGGAACTGGTATTGTTATGAAATCGGGCGAAAACCTATTCGATAATGCAGGTAAAAAAGTTGGAAGGGTAACAGAGCTCATTGGTCCAGTTAATGCTCCATACGCTTCAGTACTTCTGGATAACGATCAGATTAAGAGATCTACAGGGAGTAAATTGTTCAGATTTTCAATTCAGAGGGGTGTACCGCCAAAGACTGGAAAGGAAAAACGATCATCTAGGAATAAAAGGCGTAGATATGGTTGAAGCTAAACTGACGTAAGGCCGTTATCATTACACATGCCATATACAACTGACCTATAATTCATCTTTTATACTCTTACCCTTATCCATCCAGCAGTCCAGCTGATAGTTTGGCCATCAACTTTAGGTCTTAACTATTCAGTGGGGATTGTTTTGTTTTGAGGTATTCCATTCATCTCTGTTCCACTGCGAGCGCCAATGTCGACTTGTTTCAATTAGCATAGTTAAAAGAGTCCTGTCCTTAATTTCCGACAACTCTAGGAAATGAAGAAAGAGGGTCTTCCACTCTTGTCCCTGTAACTCACACCAAATTCTGTAAGTTGCTTCAGGCTATCTGAATCGAATATTGTTCCATCCTGACAGACTAGTTTGTCGTTAATACAACAACTCCCGCAAATCCCGATTGCACATTTCATGTACCTCTCAAGGCTAGCTTCAACTGGAATGGAAAGTCTTTCTCCCAACTTCTGAACTCCTTTCATCATTAGTTCAGGTCCGCATGTGTACACAATCTCAAATTTCTTGGATACGAGAATTGACTCCGCCAAGCCCACTGTTGACCCTTTAAATCCATAAGTTCCATCGTCGGTTGAAAAGGCAACGTTATTATCATCAAGATTATTGTCGGATAGTAACTTTTGGACCTTGTGCTCAAAGAGTACTTCATCCTTAGTTCTAGCTCCAATGATTATTGAAGTTTGGATCCGATCTAGTAGAAGATCACCGAACAACCTCACAAGCGGCACTAACCCAGTACCTCCTCCTATTAGAAGAGCATTCCTAAGATTCTTGGGTATCGAAAAGCTATTTCCATAAGGTCCTCTTATACCAATCTGCTCCCCAACTTGTTTGTGGTAAAGTGATGTCGAACCAATGCCATATTTTCTGACGGTCACGGCCGCAAATTTACGACTATCAACTTTTTCTATCCCTACGCTCATTGGTAGCTCTTCGGTTTGCGGTATCCACACCATTAGGAATT
>DASSCH010000181.1:0-2283 GCA_035697905.1 Nitrososphaeraceae archaeon | reverse complement strand
ATTAAGAGAAGTAAATTGAAATTGATAGAGATTGGTGTTTCTGACGAGGACATTTTGGTTATAACAGTGCCTGAGGGAGTACCAGAGGGTTCAATAATGGTCACAATCTGGCCGCATTATTTATCGGTTGCAAAAGTTAGGAAAGTGAGGGAGGGGTCAATATACGCTCCGCAACTTTTCAATATCGACCTTTTCTAGACTATTGAGAATTAAGGTTCAACTAAGGAAATAGACAAGCGAGTTGATGCTTCTAACTTATTTTTGTAAAAGAGGAAGACACTCAGATTGTCCGGGGGAATGGCCTATGGGAGACCCGTGTGATGGAAACAATGATTGCTCATTCGATGTGTCAATTAAAAGATGCAATTGTGAATGCCATCAGGCCTGACAATATCCTAGCTACAACCATATTTTGTACTTGACATGCTGAAAATGATTCGGGGTCAGGAAGAGTTAAGAAGCATACAATCACCCATCATTTCAGTCAGCCACCACTTCATCATACCCCTTCAAGATTGAATCCTATTCTCCTCATTAAATGTTTAGCTACCTCTTGTATTCGGTCCGCGACTCTCACAACCACTATCCCCTCTGAAGGTTGTCCGTAAAGGATTCTCGAATCGGTTGGCGCGTAGGCGATTAAAGGAAGTGCGATAAGGTCCTCTTCACCCATTACATTTACCAAGACCGGGGTATGACTTGTTAGTGCACAAACGAGGATATTAATCGCTTCCAAGGATATTGATCCCGGCTGATTTTTGCAGGTAAGCTCGACTAGCTCCACATCCGAAAGTGCTGCTGCGATCATAGATTTTAGCTTAGAGACGCTTGTTTTGGAGACCAACCTTTTCTCAAAACCATCAACAACGCTCACATCGGGAATGATACCGAAATTAATAACCTTTGCCGTGGTAGTATCTCCTACAGTGATCAACTTGCGAGTTGCCTGGCGCAGCTCAATTATTTTACGCTTTTCAACCTGATCATAGCTAATCAGTTCCCCGAGAGGCTTCCTCAAGTAATCAATAATGTCCTTTTGCACTGGCTTTGCATCGTGACTCATTCCATAGGCGTCGTTGAGGCTTTTTCCGCAATATCGTTGTCCCTCACACTAGCAGCTATTACGCTAATACGACCAGCCACTAGCTTCGATATCTTTCCAAATGCTAAACCGGCCAATGAATCTGGTTCCACCAACGTCACCGGTCTACCAAGGTCACTTCCTTCCCTAATTAGAGGATGCAAAGGGATCTCACCCAAAAAGGGTACATCGAATTTATCGCTAATCTTCTGTCCTCCACCCTTACCAAAGGTGTAAGTATTCTCGCCACAGTGCGGACAAACAAGAAAACTCATGTTTTCGACTACTCCAAGTATTGGAATGTTAAGTTTGTTGAACATACCAACAGATTTGATAGCAACATTCATCGCTACATCTTGCGGGGTGGTTACAATCAAGACACCAGTGATAGGTAGAGTCTGAGCCATCGTAAGAGGGGCATCGCCTGTCCCTGGAGGCAGATCTATGAGAAGGTAATCCAATTCTCCCCATTCTACGTCGGTTATGAATTGCTTTATGATTCCTGAAACTATTGGCCCACGATAGATGCCTGCTTGCTGCGACTGTTCGTAAAAGAACCCCATAGAAATAACCTTCACTTCGTTCGAAACGACAGGCTGTATTTTGTTGTTTACGATCGGTGGTGAATCTTTTATCCCTAACATTAGAGGAACACTAGGACCATATATGTCTGCGTCCAAAAGGCCTACGCTGGCGCCCGACTTCGCCAAAGCCAATGCAAGATTCACCGCCACAGTTGTCTTTCCTACTCCACCTTTTCCGCTTGCAACCGCAAAAATATTCTTAACCTTGGGGAGCAATTCATCCATTGAAATCGCTCTTCCTTCCATAACTTTGGCAGTAACCTTAAGATCCAAATCATTTACTCCTATACTTTGCATGGAATTTCTCACTTCCTGTTCAATTTCGCTATTGAAAGGACATGCAGGGGTAGTTAATTCAAGCGTAAATGATACTTTCTTATCTTTAATACTTAGATCTTTGATCATACCCATAGACACAATATCCTTGTGTAATTCTGGATCCTCAATCTTCTTGAGAGAGGACATAACTTGATCCACGTTAGTCATATGCTACGAGTAGTTTGAAGTTCACAATATTTAAATCGTTAACAATTTCCATATTTGGCTTGTTGCCGTCAGCACCGTGGTAATACCAATGAGTTTAGATTTCTATGACGCCGATTAAGTGAAAAATAACTC
>DASSCH010000180.1:0-3891 GCA_035697905.1 Nitrososphaeraceae archaeon | reverse complement strand
AAAACTTACTATCTGAGTTATTATTCTTTCTGTAATGTAATAGCTCTAACTTCTGGCTATCCTCTAGGGATTATCGTAGGCGCGGCTCTTTGTCCGATTACTAAATCTACCCTCTCAGTTTGACCATTTCTCAATATAGTTAACTGAAGTGTATCCCCGACTTTTTTTTTCTCTTCTACATGTAAAAGAAGGTCATCTAAATTTCTGATAGTCTTACCGTCTGCTTGTGTTATTAAGTCACCTCCAAGAAGTATGGAAGTGCCTTGTCGAGGAAGCTCTGTCGGTACAGTACCTCCGATGATTCCAGCCTTTTGCGCCGGGCTATCGTTAACTACTTGCTGAACGAGAACCCCCTTGGGTTCTGATAAATCAATAAGTTGAGCAATTTCTGATGTAATATCTACACCATTAATGCCAAGCCATGGATGTTCAAAAGATCCGGTGGATAGAAGAGAAGGTACAATCTTTTGCAAAGTATTTGAAGAAATAGCAAAGTTTATGCCTGGAAATATTTCAAAGGTCTGACCCGTGGGGTCTGTTGGAACCGCTGTTCTCATAGAATTCATTCCAATCACCTGTCCTTTCATATTCAATAACGGACCACCAGAATTACCAGGATTGATATCTGCATCTGTTTGGATCATACCATACTGTTTGAACGTAGCTCCCAATGCTGTTATCGGAGCATCCTGCGATCTACCTAAGGCGCTAACAATTCCCTCTGTCATAGTATTTCGAAGAGAATTAGGCGCTCCAAATGCGGCAACACGTTCTCCCGGAAGAACGGTGGAAGAATTTGCTAGAGGCAAGGGGAATAATTCATTTTCAGTGTCATTCTTAACCAATAATACTGCAGTATCGGTGAAGGGGTCAGCACCGACCAGCTCTGTTGGGTATACCGATCCATCATAAAAGGTCACGTCTGTTGATAGCTGACCTATTACATCTGGAACAGCAACATGATAATTTGTTAATATATGACCTGCTTTATCGTATATGAATCCAGACCCACTGCCTATCAGTCCTACAGCGCTATCATAAATGCTAACATATACTACTGATTTTTGAGCCAATTTGTATAATTCGGGCAGGGGTAACGTTGCATTCATAGAGGAAGAAGAATTCTGCAGCTGCCCTTGGGCCCCCAGCGGCCATTTACTGTGAAATGGTGAAATATAGGCAGTATTATCCAAATCCTTAGCAAGAAAAATCAATGTGATAGCTATACAACATAAGAGAACGGAGATTAAAGATTTACCGCTTATCATGCATATCTTCAACTGAAGTATTTCTTGCTTATATATTTTTCTCTACCTCTCCCAAAACATGAGACTTATTCTGGCCCAGTTAAAGGCTCATCTCGAATCCATAAGATGGAACCGATTTTCCCAATCTTAATAGTAGCAACACTTAAAATGTTATCCAGCCTAGGGTCTACTACTCTGATTTCACTTCCTTTGTTGCTTTGATTGCTGTAAATCCCTAGACTGTTGATATCATCTCCACAAAAATCCTTTTATTCAGGATCTATTTTCTACCTTCGATGACAGAAACCAGATTTTCTTTCTTGCTGACATTATTGGTCACCTTAGCCCTTGGACATGCTATTTTCGCAAGCAGTGACATGACTAATAATATTACAAGGGCACAGCAGGTTAATGAAAGTTCAGAAACACCTACTAGGCCAAGAATCCAAACAATGTATCCAGAGTCCATGTTTGATGCCACTGAGTTTATGATATCATATAGCAACCCTAGTCTGGGATTCTCGCTGGAATATCCATCAGACTGGCAGAAGGATGAGAGTCAGCCTGATGCTCCTACGTTCTTTTCACCCCCAGGTGGAACAGGAAATACGGCTCCCGAGATCATAAATATTATCACTGAAGTGCTACCTTCTTCAGATTTTACCCTCGATAGCTACACCGATGCAGCTATAGGTCAAGTGCAATCATTTCAGGATTTTCAACTTCTTAACTCCTCTTCCACTATTCTTGGAGGATTACCTGCTCATATGATTGTGTATATGTTTACTGATGAGGAGGACCAGACTCCTTTGCAAAATCTTCAAGTGTGGACGGTAAAAGAAGGTATTGCTTACATTGTTACATATGGCGGAACTCCTGAGGAGTTTAATAGTTCATTGCCTGCATTACAAAGCGTAATGGATTCATTTAGGTTTGACGACAGATAAATCTATTGAAGAAACATTTGAGCTAGGCCTTCTTCCGTGGGGGCTTCGCTGCATTGGCCAAACAGAGACCCGTTTTCTTGGCGAATCCCTCAAGATCCAACTTGAGGACATCAGCAATGGTTTTGACTGTTTACCATCTTCAGTACTAAGCTATGTTTATTTTTCTGGTAAGCTAGTAGCTTTCGATTTGGGAGCTTACTAAGTGTGATGTCTGGGTTACAATAAATGATATTTGTAGTCGGATTCCTTTAAAAGAAATCAAAGATAAGCCTACCTATATTTTTATTATCATTTTCCAATGTTGTATATATAGACGGGTTCAAATGCGGTAACGCTAGTCTCGGGATTTGCATTTATGCAATTGATAACATAATCAATATTAGGTGCCTTCGCGCATTCTCTTTCCCATTCTTGTTGGTTAGGATAAAGGAACGTTTTTATCCACATTCCTACAGTTTCATAACATTCCGCTTTAAAATCTAGCTTTGAAAGACTGCAGAACTTGAACGGAACGTCTGTTTTTGCATCATTCTTTAGTATTGTCTTCAGCGTTGCTATCAAACAATCATCGTGATAGGTTGGTGCTGCTTCAGTCTTAATGGCTGCAGCATTAACAGGAATACTCTCGACAAATCCAATACCAGTATACGCCACATACGACGGCGGAGATCATCAAAGCCTTATGCTAACTTTTCTACTGTATAACCATCTAGTAGCCTTTGTTCAAGACGAATCTGAGACAAACACAGAACAAGAGATAAACCAAAAGAATGTCGGAAGCGGTGAATCGACTGACAATAACTGCGCTCTGAATTCAATTGACAGCGCGGGTGCGACCGTCTCATGTCCTGTACCCCCTCGAAGAGGGGGCGGCGGCGACTGATGACCGCATAATGGTCATTACATAGCCGCACCGTTATTGCAAAATATTCTATTTAGCAATACCATTATTCTCAACAAGGAAATGCGGAGAGATTCAGCATCATCCACTCAGGCTGAGTCTTCCTTCCTGTGGGAATAAGCATCCTTACTCGGTGATATTATAGGATGATAATATTGCGCAAATAACACGACAAGTTGGGATATGTCTGTCAAGAGTGCGATCTGTTGTTTGTCATGAAATAGATACACCTCTGATCTTTTCGTCAGTGAGTGTTCCTATCATCAAATTCGCAGGCCGCCTAACAATCGTTTGAACCGTACTGCTATGCCTAAGCTACTTCCACATAGTTTTCGTTCACTTCACGAAGTGCGGGCGCTATACGCGTACCTATTAGTTTGGTAGCTTGCATAAGCTTTGCATGGGGCAACGATGCTGGGTTCATCATAAAAGTGATGCGCGATATACCGCCTAGCGCTTTGCTGTGTCCAATGATCTTCTCGGACACTTCTTCTGGACTCCCGACGAGCAGTGCACCTTGAGGACCTCGCTGTGAATCAAAACTCGCACGTGTCATCTTAGGCCATCCACGCTCCTTCCCAATCTCAGTCATGGTACGTGCATAGCCTGGAAAAAAGTCATCGACTGCATCTTGTGTGCTCTCTGCGATATAGCCCAGCGAATGTACGCCCACTTTTAATTGATCAGGTGAAAAGCCGGCTTGTCTTCCAGCTTCTTTGTAGAGATCTATAAGTGGCCGGAACCTGTGTGTTTCGCCGCCTATTATTGCAACCATCAGTGGGAGTCCAAGCAGACC
>DASSCH010000179.1:0-3454 GCA_035697905.1 Nitrososphaeraceae archaeon | reverse complement strand
TTATAGAGGCATCTACGAACCCCGTGGGTAAGCTCGTCGCAGGCGATGGAGCAACATATCATAGAGTGAGCTTTAAGGCCCTGACCTTCTTCCCAAGATTACAGGAAATAGTTGAAGGGGAGATAGTTGAAATAACCGATTTCGGAGCATTTGTCAGAATAGGACCTACCGATGCTTTACTCCATTTGTCTCAGATAACAGACGACTTTCTTAAGAGTGATGTAAAGCAGGGGGTAATATTGGCAAATCAGTCTTCAAGATCTATCAAAATTGGGTCCAGGTTAAGAGGAAGAATAACAGCAGTCAGTCTAGGTAAGGGGGCCGCCATGGGAAAGATTGGAATTACTTGTAGACAACCATTTTTAGGAGCCCTGGAATGGATTGAACAGGATGTCATTAAGTCACAACAGACTCAGTCTACAGTTCCAATAAAAGAAAAGAAGCGGGGTTCCGGTAAATAATGCCCAGGGAACTTGCGTGTAAAAAATGTAAGGCGTTGACCATTGGGAAGGTGTGCCCTGTTTGTAGTTCTACTGATTTAACGCCCCACTGGACGGGGATGATATTGGTTTTTGATCCTTCCAATTCTCATGTAGCCACGACTCTTAGCCTTCGTGTCCCTCACAAATATGCGTTAAAAGCTTCGTGAGTTCTCTAAGTGGTACTGAAAACGTTGTGTCCTTATCTGAGTATCTAATTCGACGGAACCTGCTTCTTTCATATCTTGAAGAGGACCTAGGTAGCGGTGATATCACAAGTGAAGCATTGATACCATCTGATTTCTATGCCGAAGCTGAGGTGCTGTGCAAAGCAACTTCTGAGAACGTTGTGATATGTGGCGTGGAAGAAGCATGTATTGTCTTGGAAATCTGCGGCTGCCATACTACGAGATTACTCGAAGATGGGTCAATTGTAACCGGCAACCGACAGGTAATCGCGGTGAAAGGGAACGCCAGGGCGATCCTCAAAGCTGAACGAACTGCCTTAAACCTGCTAATGCGCATGAGCGGAGTAGCAACAGAAAGCAGAAAATACGACGTACTTTTGAGAAAGATTGGTGTCAAAACTGTGATCACAGCAACGAGAAAAACATCGCCAGGGATGAGATTACTTGATAAGAAGGCCGTAACTATTGGAGGTGGTAATCCTCACCGAATCGGGCTATACGACAGGATCCTCATTAAGGATAACCATATCGCAGTGGTTGGGAATGCTAGTGAGTGCGTAAGAAAGGCGAGGAAACAGGTTGGAAAGAACCACGAAATTGAATGCGAAGTTCGTTCTGAAGAAGAGCTCATTTCCGTTGTCCGAGCTGGTGCAGATATCGTGATGTTGGACAACTTTTCCTTGGATAATGCGAAGGCGGCGTTGTCTAAATTACGCGATCTGGGTCTAAGAAACCGTGTGCTTGTGGAAATTTCGGGAGGTATCAACGAGTCTAATTTTCAAAATTTTGCTCAACTAAACCCAGATTTCATATCGGTGGGTTCTTTGACGCATTCTGCTCGAGCAGTCGATTTTAGTATGACTGTCAAATCGCAAAGTAGATGAGAGTAGTTTCGAAGTATTCCAGGGTGCATTATCATCACTAGATGGAATTCAATCTAGGAAAAGCCAATTAGATCATACGGCAAGCATCCTTTCAATTGCTAGTCTTGCTCTTGCCCTCACTTTATCGGGGACGTTCACCACATGGACATTTTTTTTCAAAGAATAGTACACCTTCTCGAGCGTGATCATCTTCATGTATTTGCATATAGCATCTTCTTTCAATGGTAGGAATGTCTTGTCAGGGTTTTGATGTTTCATCCTATGAAGAATACCGATTTCAGTTGCCACTATGAATTTCTTGGAATGTGATGACGATGCATATTTTATCATTCCCTCAGTTGAGAGTACATGCGAAGACTTGTTGATATCACCTTCCCCATAGTGATAAAGTGCCGACGTAGTACATCCACATTCAGGATGAATCAGAAGTTCGGCGTCGGATTCGGAATCAAGATACTTATTGATATCGCGAAACGTTATCCCTGCATGTACGTGACATTCGCCTGGCCATATATGCATATTCTTCCTGTTAGTTTGCCTGGCGACGTATGACCCCAAGAACATATCAGGGAGGAAAAGTATTTCTTTGTCGGCTGGAATGGAGTTTGTAATCTCTACAGCATTAGCCGAGGTGCAACAATAATCAGACAACGCCTTGATTTCTGCAGATGTATTGACATAACTAATAACGACAGCCTCTGGATGCTTCGATTTCCATGTGATAAGTTCATCGGGATTAATAGCGGAAGCCAAGGAGCAGCCAGCTTGAGCATCCGGTATCAATACCGTTTTTTTGGGACACAATATAGCAGCTGTTTCAGCCATAAAGTGGACTCCACAAAATACTATAATATCTGCGTCTGTACCGGCTGCGGCTCTGGAAAGGGCCAATGAATCGCCGACAAAATCAGCAATATCTTGAATTTCTGGGATCTGGTAGTTATGAGCCAGAATCACTGCGTTTAACTCCTTCTTCAGTTGTCCTATCTTTACATCATAGTTCTCGATTTCTAACATTATTATGGTTTGAAAGGACTGAACGCCCACACAATTTAAAGCAGCATAATCCAGGATGGATTTGCAACCTTTTTCCATGTAGTGGGCAATAGTTGCCCCTTTAAGCTGCAAGTTATCATAATTCCATTGAAATTGACATAGTATCAACTGAATCAGGATGAGAGAATAGGTATTCTTCGGTACCTTCACTATTGAAGTAGCACCCCGACTCTGATTCTAAGCTAACCATGTTATTCGCGAGAGATATGTGCGCAAGTTATTTTCGGTTTGCTGGGCCTCCTTAGAAAGAGAGATAGCAAAGCGCAGATATTATATTATATTATATTAAACGAATCTAAGTCTAAATTCAGCGTATTTTGCCTAACCCTAATAATTTGAGCAGATTTAGAATTTATATATGTGTTATCTGTATATGCTTCTAATTAGATGCCAACCCATGGATCGTTAACTAAGGCCGGGAAGGTTAGAGGGCAAACTCCAAAAATTCAAGGAAAGGTGAGAGATAGTCCTATTTCCAGGTTACGTAACAAGAATAATTATAGTAAGCGCTTCGAAAAAAGAAGGGCTCCAGGTCAAAGAAAACCTGAAAGAGGTCCTAGACGATAAGGAGCTGCTGCACACGGGATAGTATTAAGGTCTTCCTGAATCACTCTTGAAAAAGGTCGGTATAATAGGTTTCGGAACTATAGGCTCTCAAATTGCAAGATCAATAAATGCTGGCCTTTTATCACCAGCACGGCTGAGCTTCATTGTTGATTCGTCCCTTAGTAGAGTGGAAGTAGCAAAGAAATCCATAACGAATGATAAGCCGCAGATATTTTCTGATCCAGATTTGCTTTTTCAATCTGAATCTTATAAGGATACTCATATCGTAGTGGAATCGGCG
>DASSCH010000178.1:0-3417 GCA_035697905.1 Nitrososphaeraceae archaeon | reverse complement strand
GATATTGTTGATAAGTATCGTGGTAACCATAGTTATCTTTTATAAAATATCACGACTAGCAGCAGTATTGATGATGCCATATGCTGGATGGGTTACCTTTGCATCCTTCCTTAACCTGCAGATATGGTTGCTAAATTCCTCCTAGTACATTAGAAATCCCAACATTCGTTATGGGAAAGAATTTCGGGATTGAGATAGTTACTGAATTGAAATGCTCAAAGTTGTATTGCATTTGGTTTTTCATAGGAAACAGGCAGAATGATACTAATTTGGAATTGTGCTTGGAATCGAGGAAAAAAGAAAATAGAGAGTAACTAGAGAAGAGGTAGTGTATATTCTGCTTACCAAACACAATACAACCTAGACCAAAGTGGACCGGGTGGGAGTTGAACCCACGACCTCAGCCAGCTTGGCTAATCAATTATCCAAAGAGCGGAGCTGCCAACAGAGGACCATACTGTTCAAATCCACCCGGTCCACTTTTTACTGTTGTACAACTACGGTATTATTTTGAATTCAATTTAGATGATTGTCGGACAAATCCAGCAGCCTACATAGACTGAGGAGGGTTCCAACTATGTTCAAAAGAATATTGTATTTGACTATCCTGTAAGATCGTCGCCACACAACACCCAATTCTAACCCATAAACACATGCAGCAAGCTCAAGATTCACCTTGCAGACGGTGTGGCAGTGGTGGTGGTTACCAAGAATGAAGAAAAAAATTACAGTACTTGAACTAGGATCTCTGTGACCCTATGAATAAAAGGATCGAATTCGATATCGAGTTTCTGCAATGGTCATAACTTACAAATGAACTTAGATAATAACAACAAAAAAGTCGACTACAAAAACGACATTTTGTTGTTAGAAGAAGCCGAGGAGATAGCAAGAGGCAGGAAATGTACTAGAGATTACGCCCTATACATCATGTTTTCCCAAGCAATGACTTCAGGGGACAAGAGAAAAGCTGAAGCTTGTATGAACGTGTTGGAGAGAGAAGTCATTAAGTCACTTGGGGATCCAGTGTTTAAGGAATCAGAAGAAGGTAAGAAAAGAAAAAGAAAAAGAAAATGATCGAGTCGGTTGAAACTCTAGTCAAGTCACAAAAGGACCTAAATGTCGAAGCCCTGGTGGCTGTCTTGGTTATGAGGATATGCAGATAATCGTAAGGATGACTATTGAGGGAATCGGAAATTGTAATTTACCTCTGAAAGTGCGAAGATCTATTCAATTGTGGTAGGAGTCCATTTAGAGAATTAGATATGCGGTAGCTTCTCATTCAGAGGCTGATCTATCTTATTACTGCAAATCAAAGCATCATCCACGCTCCTTCTCCAAATCTCCCCCAGTTCACACCGTTGAGGATTGTGTTGATCATGAACGGATCTGACAATCTTGCAGCAATTATCTTCACCGCACATGCATTCAAATTCATCTGAGTTAAAAAAGAAGAAGGAGCGATAATCGTGTGTTGCTTCCTCTCCTTTTGCCACATCCTTGACAACTATATCAAATCCTTTTCCAGAATCAAGTATATTGGCATTACAGGAATGGTTTAGATAAATGATTTCATCGCATGGAAGTAAATAGGAGCCATCAGCTTTTCTGTAACCGTATCTGAGAACAAGGCTCCTTTCTTTATTGTTTAGTATCGATTCAAAGTCGTCTTTTGACATTCCAATGCACTGCTGACATTCAAACGAAACTATAGTTCCTACGGGAATCGACTCTTTTGCAAAAAGACCTTTTCCCTTATCTCCTGCGTTCCTTACGTCAAATAACTTTGCGAGCATATATCATACGTCCATTGATGCTAACATAGTTATTTTGTAATCCGATATTAACTGATCTTTTTGTCTTAAGCAAAAATTGTGAAAGAATTCGGGGAACTTGTATTGTCTACAAGGTTTGTTTGCTCAACGAACGTGGAGAACTGATGGTATTTGAGCTGTCATGTTCTCTTCACTATTGCTTATTCACATAAAAGTAAACGGCAGCCTAGGAAGCTGCAACTTGGCTGAGGTCGTGGGTTCCACTCCAACCCGGTCCATTTCTTCCTACTGGTAAAATACGGCATTGTTTTGAACTTGTTCTACGTAGATGTCGGACAGAATGTCTAGGTTTGCCATGCCGTACCATTGTCAATAGTAATCTACGCTCTGACAACAGCTGGTTTCTAAATACTGGACATAAATTGTCGGATAGGGATCGCCTAAGAAAGACATTATGACGATAGTATTGATCGCACTAGTCCAGCGGCGACAGGGCATACTTAGCATGAGTTTGACCTATAGAACAATTGTCATGGTCGTTAAGATAGCATAGTCCGTCTATTCTGTTACTTGCTTATTTATCAGGTTAATTTAGCTCCTCTACAGAAGTCGTATATAGGGTTAGATCATTGTAAGACACAATGTTAATTAATTTAGCTCCTCGTCATATTTTGTTTTCAAAATGCGCGTGCGCAAATATCACAAAGGCTGTGATAATATCGTTCGTAATGCTAACTGCTTCTGATGTTATGATGATAGAAAATGCATATGCGTCGTTATCATCCGATTTAGTAAGGTTCAATAGTGACTATAAATTGCAGACAGTACAACAAAAGGTCTTGCAGAATGTGTCGTCATTTGCGTCAATTTTGCCTCCCGCAGATTTTGCATTTTCCTATTCATTTGGTATCATTGGTGAAACTAACAACACGGTTAGCTCCAAGCATGATGTATACATCAAAGAAGAAGCAGGTACTCGACCAACAAGTATCACATTTACACTTTCGGCAGCACAGATGCAAAGTATTTGGACCTCTACTATGGAAACGCGCTTTTTTCAAATAAAAAATAATTTTACAGAAGATTGTGATAAGAGCGGAAACTGCGTACTGGTAACACCTGAGCACTACCATAGTCTAAAAATTACAGGAAACAACAAAACACATACAGTGATTGCTCATGATGGATATGCTTTTCCACACGATGAAGAGTATCAGAACTTCACGAGTCTTGTTGATGAAATAGATAGGATGGTTGTAACAATACTGTCTCAAGAAAATGGTAACAACGATAATGCTCTACCATCAAATGATCGAGAACCTGAGAGGGGTTTTATTTAGTAACTCTTGGATTATTGCAAACAAGCTAACAGCTTTCAATATGACAGCTAGTTTGTATTTTTGCAGTCCTCTAAGTCGGTTAGCACGAATTATGAAATCGAGAAACACTTAATATTGCCAATTCTAGTAATTCAATATTGATAATCACCGCAGTTAGTAAATATTTTTCAAGGCTAGCCTCCATAACGAGACATCATGGCTTAACAGTGCTGGTTTTGGGGTTGTTAGCAGTGATGTTAACTGCTCCTTTTATTGCAGGGAGAATGCTTGCTACAGCCCAAGCTCCAATAGCTGAAGAAAAA
>DASSCH010000177.1:0-11875 GCA_035697905.1 Nitrososphaeraceae archaeon | reverse complement strand
CCTGCTGATTCTAAACTATAATTCGCTGCGGTATCACTTCCTCCAAAAGGTGAAACTTCCCCGGATACTGCTAAGATGGGTGTGGTGAGGTTAGATCTTGACGTTTCATTGTTCGCTGTTGCATCGATAGAAGAAGCCCTGAAATATTCAAATCCTGAACGCATACCCCCAGGAGCCGAATATTGCCTCACATATTCGTCGATGGCTGCCTCGTCGATAGAGTATGGATTGTACGCTAACTGTCGGTAGAACCATGACAAATACTCACGTTCGTTACCTGCAACAAGGGCCTCTGGCAGGTCCAATGCTCTATGAAATGAAAACCACCAAGGTTCAGCAAACGATTCATTAGAAACTAAACCGGGAAATACATAATCTATCACAGCAAGTTTGCTAACATTGTTTGGATGAGCTGTAGCATAAGAATATGCGGTTTGAGCTCCTATGTCATGACCTACTATGTAGGTGGTGTTAAAACCCAAACCAGATACCAGCTGATAAATGTCAGAGGCCGTCGTATTTCCATTGTACCCACCTGCTGGTTTAGAAGTGTCTCCCAAGCCTCTCAAATCGGGTACTATTACGGTAAAGTTGTTCTTAGCTAGTATCGGCATCAATCCCCTCCATTCGTACCATGTTTGGGGCCAACCGTGCAACAACACAATTGCGTCTCCTTCTCCGCCCTTTACGTAATGCGTTGTAATGCCATTTACATTATCCCGGTGATGTTGGAACGGGACATTATCGAGTATAAAAGAATCAGAGCCGGCAGTGCGGTTAATGGACTTGGCATCTTGAGCGACATCAGCCGTCCGAGTGGAGTTACCAGTATGGGCAGCTAGTTCGTCTGACACCTTTAGAGCATCTGAAGGTGACGAAGATTCTTGCGATATGATGGCGTCTTGAAGTATCATAGCTGTACCATCTCTCTGGGGACCGGCTTCAATTACCTCTCTATCGTCCAGAGATGAGAAGAGAGGCGTCTGGTAAGGGAAAATTTGATCTTGGTTTTTTTGAGCGATCCCCAGATTTATGCTGATAATAGCGGTCCCGATGAAAAAGAGAACCAAAAGCGCTGGTATATTTCCAAGGCAATAAAGGGATTTATGCATTCGTTCCCGTATCTCCAGAGTATTATTATAAACAAGACGATCACTATCATGCACTTACCGTCCAAAAAAATTTTACCCAATTTTAGCAAGTATTTTGCCAATTACGTATAGCAGCTGATTCAGTGGCTGGGTCAATCAATTTCATAATCTTACACGGATTGGTCAACACTTACCGTGATTTCGGTCGATCGATGCGATGACGGAGGTGTGTAATATTGTGCCGCCTTGTTTTTAATGCTCACAAATCCAATAATTGAGTAGTACTCGCATTAACTTCAACTTTAGTGTGGGTTATCGGGTTCACGCATCGGTTGCTGAAAGGGTTATCCGTGTTGGGCTACAGGCTCAGCCAAATTTTCGCACCAAATTGTATTAGTTGGTGTTTTTCCGGGATGGGATGGTTTTTGAGTGTCGCCACTGACAAGGGTCACGAATAATCTTCAGGACTACTCTATTGATCCGAACCTAATGGATAAAATTATAACTCAGTTGGAATTAAGGGAAAATGAAGGGGTTCAGATGGATAATGCTATTTACTAAAGTTGGAACTGTGATACTTCTGGTATCTGATATGGAAAGATCAGTGAAATTCTATAAGGAATTGCTGGGGTTGCCGGTTAAGGCCAAGAGCCAATCTCCAGATTGGGTTGAATTTTTTAATCGAGAAACGACCCTGTCTTTACATGCGATAAAGAAAGTTAAAGGTAGTGGTAGTGTCGACAGAAAGGACACGAAATTGGGGACTGGAACCCTAGTAGGGTTCATGGTTAGCGATATTGATACCACCGTCAAATTTCTAAAAGAAAATAACGTTCGGTTTTTCAAGGAGCTCAGGGAAGAGCCGTTTGGCATGCACACCATAGTAGAAGATCCCGATGGTCATTTGATCTCGATTGCTCAGCTTAAGAGAACTGCAGCAACCGCAGAGACAGAAGAATTCGATTTGCTAGGATTGCTGGGAGCGGAATAGAAAAGAATACTTGAGGAACCTAAATTACTCTCATCCTAACCTTAAATTTAGTAATACATCCACTCCACTCAACAAGTCTTATTAGACGCATCTTTGTACTCTTAAACAATGGATTACAAATCTATTCACGAAAGAATAATAAATCTGGATCCGAAAATTAGGCTGGTCACCATATGTGATCTGAACGGTAAAATTATGCACTCCGATCACCGACAAGGAGTCGAGAACCTGCTAACCCCGGAAGAAAGTAAGAAATCTTTAGAATTGGCTGTCAATGCTTGGAAGACCAGGAGCACTCTCCAGTCCAAGATAGGTAAAGGTAAATACGTTCTGGCTGAATACGAGAAGATCAAAAGAATAACTATGCCATTAGATGAAGAGCATATTCTTTACATAACTACAGAGGTGGACGCGGATCATTCAAGGATAATTGATAACGCGAGAAGAGAGGCAAAATAAATCTCTCGTTCTCGACCTTTTCAAATCAAATATAGTTCTAAAAAACACCCCTTAGTTCAGATGATTTTGTCCTTCAAAAAATATCTAAATTTCGCAATTTACTTAAATATGATGAATTTCTTTATGAGGAAAGAGGAGTAGAGATTAAAAAGTGGGATTTGGGTCTTTTTTTAGGAAGAAGAAAAAGGATGTAGAGAAGGGTGCAGGCGATGTTGAGAACATGATTAAGAAAGAAGTCCAGCCTGAGAGCGAATTGGAAAAAATGGATCACTCATTCACTGCAAAAAAGACGGAACTTGAAGATGCAAATAAAGGATCAAGTGAGACTAACCAACTGCAGGGTGACGAAGATAATCGTCTTGGAGGCAGCCAGTCTTCAAATCCCGAACCCGTAGTTTCTCAGCCTACGGTCAAAGAGGTTACCGTAAATATCGATTCTGAGCTATTGACTAAAGCACAGGCAAGAGGAATCGATTTGTCCAATACTTTGGAACTACAGCTCAGACGAATGGTGTCTAATGCTTGACCGTTTCTTCATACCACTAGATTCGTCCAATTTCGTTCATGGGAGTTCCTTGGCTCTGCCTTGTTAAGTCACCGTAATTTGTGATATCAGGGGTCCGAGCTAGAAGTTTCTCTCGCACTATTGATTGGTGTCACTTACAGCTGTTTTTGAGTTGTTCAATTGTCGCCTAAATAGCCGACCAACGAGAGGGTTTAAAAAGTACGGAAAAGTTTGCTTTAGCCACACTCCTGCACGCACATAGAAAGGAACAATTATCTCAAGGCGACTTGAGCAAGCTGCTTTCAGGATTGCTTTCGAAACAGTCTGAGGCTCCAAGAAGAAGCCAGCATAATTTGGTACCCTTGGGCCAAATGAATGGTGATTGAAAAAATCGGTTCTTACACCGATTGGACTCACAACCGTGATTTTAACACCCGTACCATGTAATTCATGGTACAAAGACTCCGAAAATCCCAATATCGCGTACTTTGAGGCAGAATAGCCAGCCATTCCCGCAACTCCAAAGCTACCAGCGACGGAAGCTACATTTACTATGTGACCAGACCGCATTTTTAGCATTGGGCCAAGAAAAGCTTTGGTACAGTATGCAGTTCCCAGGTAGTTGGTTAGCATGACCAATTCCAAATCCTCTGCAGCCTGATCTTCTAATTTGCCATAGATTCCAATCCCTGCATTATTTACCAATATATCAACGTAACCGAACCTACCAATGACTTTTTGAGCCAGCTCTGATACTTCCATTTTATTTGACACATCGCAGCAATAGGAAACAACATTGACTTGCCGTACCTGGTTCTCTGCCCTGATAATACCCTCCAATTCGGCTAGCTTTGATTCCGTTCGGGCGACTAGGATTATAATCTTCGCTCCTGCCAATGCAAAATCTAATGCTGTTTGTTTCCCGATGCCATGAGAAGCGCCTGTGATAAGGACTATTTTCCCTCCGAACCTATTATGACTGGATTTCATCTTGGCTTCACAAATCAATATTCTAGGTTGAAATATAACCATTCGTCAATGCTCGAACCTGATCCCTTACAATGAAACCATAACGTTGTACTTTACAATATCAAATTACACCAAAAATGACTACTATGATTCTTGATTTGCTTCGCCGTCATCTTTAGGGTTAAAAACCAGGTAGGCCTATTGGAATAAAAAGTACGTCATGAACAAAGTTCTGACATATACTAGATCAATCTTATAATGAGCCTCTATGTCCAGGCTTTTTGTCCCACAATGATCTAGTAACAATAACAATAAACGAGACTATGCCTTACAGGTTCCTATCTGCGGTTCCTTTATTAATTATGTAAGACTAGGTCCAGCTTCAAAATGTTAATCTCTACTATATATCGATGTCCCCGATCTTGAAAAGGTATTAAAGATTAATTTCTTGAACAGGAATTGGGTCAATATTTCCAAACAGCGTGACCGTGACAAATCTCTAGTAAAATGCATGTAGAAGCAGTTCGCTCGAATTTAGGTAGGCAGTCAGACTTTGGTTCTGAGCGTCATATTTTGTGCCACCTCTGCCAGAAATGGTCCAGTAAATTAAATTGTCTTACTAATACACATAGGGCTGCAGATTTGATTCATCCGGTACGTTGAGATAGATGTACTTTCCATCATACCCTTTTATTCTCGAAATTGGAATAATGTACTCATTGAGTAGTCTAAAACTGCCGAAATCAATGACTATAATGTTATCCCTGTATGTACAGATTACATTCCCGCATGGCATTCCGTTGCTTGTCTTTGCGAGAATTCCTAACTCAGACATAGACTCCCAACGCACATCCAACTCTGAGGAATGGGGATTTCTGCTAACCTCACTCAAGTCTGCCTTATTATTAAAATGGTTCTTGTCTCGAAAGGGTTGTGACGCAAAGGTCCCGTCCTCATATTCGGCCATAGAATATTGTGTACTTGGACAATAACATCTTCCTATATACCCCTTTAAGATTAAAAAGATCGAATTTTTTGTCAAATTATTCGATGCATATTCAGATCCTTTCGAATAATCTGGTTACCTTTTCGTAAAGGCATAGTTGATCTCAGATAATTTTGAATTGAGAAAGTCGAGCATAGATCCACCATTTCTGAATCTAAGTATCGTTCAAAAAATCACAAACCTAAATATTGCTTCTATAATATGATAGAACATAGAGTATAAGTAACAATTAACCAGTGATGTGAGGGCTATTCCGTAAACATTAAGTCGTCAAATGGAATTTATCGCTTCGTCCCATTATGAATTGTGAAGGCGCAAAGCGGTAGTCTATGGGGTTGTAGGATCGCGTCAACTATGATTTAGAATAATTATTGTTGTGCACTTTGAAGCTTTTAATTAACAAACAAATGTTAAAGGCAAATAGAAGGGAATTTAATGAAAAAATATGGGACTCAATTTTGTCGCGGAGTATCTGAAAATACCGTTAGAAATCGCAGTTGATTTGAGAAAGCGGCAAGATAGGAGCAATCAAGCTCAGGAAAAATTGTCACAAGGCACTCACAGTAGTGGAACTGAAACTTTTCAGTATTATGAAAACTCAACTATGAATAATGGTACTATTCCACTATCGCCAACACTTTCGGAATATATAGAAAGGCGCTTCATACCAACGCTGTACTGGTATCAAAACAAAGCCAGCTCAAATTCGATGAAATTCAATATCTGGAAAATTGTAATAATATCAACTGCCTTGTTTTTGGCTATTCTAAATGCTCTGGCTCTGGGTCTGACTAACCAGAATGTCAACAACTCGCTTGTGACTCTTGCATCTGCCGTCGCGGCCATTGTTATCTTGACATCATTCGCATATCTTCAAGCTTCAAAAATTCACGAAACTAGAATCCACTTCACACGCGTTAGACAGAGATTAGAGAGGGAATATCAACTTTTTATGTTAAGGGCTAAACACTACGCTAGAAGAGAAGGGATCAGTGATAGCTATTCCTCCCAGTTATTTGTCGAAAACGTAGAAAGCATATTAACAAATGAATAATGACGACAGTCAAAATACACTGATTACTTCGGGATGGAGATGTTCGATCCAACTGGATTAACCAAACTCTTACCTTAGTCGTTCGAGGCCAAAAAGGGCAAAATTCCAGTATATGTGTATCAGTAGAATGGGTCTTGTGCTCTTTTAGGAGCTGTTGTGGGATGTAGGCTTATCTTCATCTAGTTTTTTTGTAACAGCTTGCACTCTATCCTCCAATGTATGCCTCTTGTCTAACCTTTGGTCTATGCGAATTGTAGAGATAATGCGAGATACTCCTACCTTTTTTACCGCTTTGTGAGCAGCTTCGACAGCGTTCAAAATTGTCTTCAAATTTGTTGACTCTACTTGTGTTCCCATTCCAGTAAGAGTAACTTTCAACCCTTTTGTCTTCTTAATAGCCTTGAAAGCAACAGCGATCTCGTCACTCATGCTTACTTTGCCCTTTGCGAGAGGAACTAAACTAATCTCGGCAACAACTACCCTTCCGCTAAGTTCATTATACGACATGATCTGATTGTATCCTTGTCATCTTTTATTCATTCCCATCTAGAAGCGGAGCTCACTGGACTCAAAATGCTACGGTTCCACAGTTAGATTAGACTATCTCGAAGCCTAGCCAGCCCTGCGGTTCTCGTCGCCACCAAACTAAAATACCTTCATTGAGTACTGCATTCGAAGAAATAAATTGGATGATTGATAGTCTCATAGACGCATTGATTTTTGAGCCTAAGAAATTATCTAACTCGATAATGCTAATTGGAGGTATCATCATTGGGCTTGGCCTTGTCTTCATTTCTCAGAGTAGCAGTCTCTTAGGGCCATCCTCTTCTTTCATGTACAACAATGCAGACTGGACTACTTATGGCTCTACTGTGGTTGCAATAGGTATAGTTGTGTGCTCAATTGGTTTGTTAACGAGATATGCTAGAAGGTCACAAAAATGATGATTGCTGGCTGGTGGGCGGTCATTGATACTGTGTATCATCCAAACAGATAGTAGGATCCCCCACTATGACTCATCACTATTTTGTCATTTTGTAACATAACTTCTATGCTGAACTAGTTCTAGTTCTAGGAAAGATTAAACATTGAAAAGGGGCTATAATTTTGAATTAATAACCTAGTAAAGTTATTCGGTATATATCCAGACGAAGAACTGTGAGGGTAATTGGCCTAGATTATCTACCGAACAGCGGAGGAATAATTGTCGAGATAATCAAATCCTTCAATTGCAGGAACGATTATCAAAGAAAAGGGCAATTCTACATGAAATAAAATAAGGGTTGAATATATGTAAGAATATCCTGAAGGACCTATGAATCATCATTCCTTACCAATTGTGAACAAATGGATCAAATGACGCAAGTTACGGCTATATGCGATTATTAAATCAGATATCGCATAGGAATAATTTGGTTAATTCGTGTTTGAATGAATCGATTAGAATGTGAGAACGAATTCCCACTCCTGGCGCTAAAGTTCGACAGCAGCAGAAATTAAGAAATTATAAGAACAAGTTATTCTATAATCATATTGAGAATTTGGCGTCCTATGAATTGAGAGAGATCAGATCCGTTTTTCGCGGGTTGCAAACGCTATATGAAACATATTTGCCTAAAGTAGATCCACTTCTTATCCATGATTTGCTTGTTCGCGAGCAAGAAAAATCAGAACATACTCCATTCTACATGGTTGAAATTTTTACCAAAGAAGGAACAGATTCCGATCTAATGAAGGATAAGATATACCAGAATACTGGAATGGTTCCATCTATCTACGATAAAGGCACCCATTATGTAACCAATCAACGATTGAGCTTAGAAAAACTGAAAGAGATAAGTAATGATGAGAATGTGTTGGAAGTTACAGGAGACTATACTGGAACACTTACGGGTAGAGGTGCATCACATGAGCACAAGCATTAACCAATCTATGGATTAAGTTTTTTTGATACCATTACTTAATCCGCTTCGGACGATATTGTCTATCTTCATCTGGCGTTTAGGCATTGCGATAGGATTAGTCTGCCGGTCATGAGCACTAGTTAAATTCTAGCCGAAGTGATCAAAGGTTTTTTTCTCTACAAGTAACATTGTGAGACGGACGTGGCAACTTAAGAACACTGCAACTTCGATTACAAACCCCAATTCTAGAATCAAAGTAGAAATATAGGAAAATTCATGCTTCAGAAATTTTTACGTTCGTAGGCTCAAGTTCAATTAAGTAAAACTGGGATTTCGGTCGAAAAATATTCATCGCCGAATATGAATCTAATTAACAAGAGTTAGATACTGGAATGTTCTAGACAATCATTGATGTGGTTTCCCTTGCTGACACGCAATAAAGCTAAAGAGCACTGCGCGGTCTGCGATAAGGAATTAGTAAAATTTAGGTACAAGCCACGAGATGAATGGGGGATACGTGGTATGCTGTGCGGAGATTGCCATGTCATGAAATCCATGGAATATTCAGGAAACACAGAAGCCAGTAGAAGCAAGAAACGGCAGGACATGGTCGAAGATGAGAAGGGGGTATCTCCAAAATGTGCAATGTGTAATGCCGACATTGATTCTGGTTCTGAACCGCTTAGACCAAAATGGCAGTGGAACATTAACACAAGCTTAATCCTTTGTAAACGGTGCTATTCCTTGAAGGGCAAAGAATACGAAAAAAGAATCAACTATTGTGCAGTTTGTGGTAACAAGATGCCTTTCTTTCGGTACAATCCCAAACCTAAGTGGAAGATCGATGGTCAACTTTGCAGGAGATGCTGGGACGATTCTAACAATCGCTGGAAGAATCAAAGATAAAACCGAAGAAAATAGTGAAACAGCATTAGGAAAGTTTACTATTTCGTATTAAACACTGACAACCTCACCTCCAATGATTCAAGTCTCCCTGATACCTAATTTTTAGTTCGATTACTATTGGGCAATACGCGGTACTCATCTAACGCTTGACTAAGCCGATGTTTGCTACCGATATCTATGACCCACTATAGTATCTAAAAAAAATTGATAATTCTAAAATAATGCACTCTGGGTAAGTGAGAAGTAAGACCTTTCCTGAATAAGAACTTTCTTCCAATATTGAGACATATCAACAACTCTCGATCCCTGCAAAGAGAACTGATTTTCATTTATTTCTTCAATTGAATATTGACTCCACATTCTTACAACCTTTCAGAGTCGTAAGTTCAATTGCAGGAGTTAGCTTTATGCATTATATTTTCAGGTAATGCATGGACACAAAGCATGATTATGAATTCTGGACACATCAGTCGACTGTGGAGTGACTGGAATTTAGTATGCTTTGACTCAAGTACAATGTTAACTGTTATTCTCTAATGTTATCAGACCGTTGGAATTTGCAATTAAGTCTTGCCTAGGAGAATGTTGATCGCTCTTTTAAATTCCTCTATTTTCATGGGCGGCACATTTGCTAACTTGAGATTCTGTTCCACATGTTCTGGTTTTTTTTGTCCAATTAAGGGAGCAATCACTGAAGGCGTGGAACGTATCATCTGTAGTATCTTTGCAACTGGGTCAATCAAATCCTCATTATAATTAGGAATATTAGCGCGAAGAAGCCTGCCCTGAAACAGAGGAATACTGGTAAAGACTCCAATCCTAAGCTTTGATGCCGCTTCTAAAATTGAAAGGTTCTTTTCGTTTCCTACAGTCTGGTTCTTTAAGAGCAAAGGTTCGCTATATGATAAGTTGTAAGGCAGTTGGATAAATCGAAAGCCATGGTTGTTTGAGCCACTTTCATTGGCATCTTGTGCTAGCTTTACAACCTCTTCTAGTGACAAGTATTCACTGCTATCATTAGGTACCCTAAAGCAAGTCCAAGTAGCCATTCCATAGTAACGTATCTTATTTCTGGCCCTATATTTCTCATAAACCTGAAAAACCTTTCTAAGCATTTCCATAAATTCCTCCCTTCTAACATCCTGATACCAACTTTCAAAAGAATTATGCACGTAGACCAAGTCAATTGTACCCAACTTCATGTTGAATAATGATTTATCTATGCATCTCTCAATGTATGTAGGATTCAGTACATTGTAGCCACTGCTTATATCACTCGGACTAAGAAGTCCAGGAGTAATGTACATCTTTTGCATATATTCCATCATTCCTATGGACGGGAAGTCCCCGTCATTGGTTATGTAACCATTCTTAGTCGAGAGAAAAACTTGATCTCTTGAAATAATGCCATCATTGATTAGGCGGGATAATGCTCTTCCTATCGATTTCTCCGATTTCATAGCTCGATAGTTGATAGCAGTATCAATAACATTTATTGCACCAGATTTGATGGATTCGTATGTCGCATTTTCGATTGCTTCGTCATCATAGTCTGTAATATCTCCCAAATAGGTTCCCATACCAAGGCTTGATAAATTTAGATCATCGAAAATGCGAAAATGACTCTCAGGTCTGCTTTTTTTATTCACAGCATATTTCACATATCGACTAGTTCCTTCCGTCGTTGCAAATCCGTCAATTAGTTCGTGTCTGTTGGCCAATGATAGTACGATCAGAATTGGAAGCTAGATTTTAGGATTACTTGTACACCGGTTTCCGTTAGATATCATAGAGTAATTTTGTGGGCCTTGGTACCATGTGTCTAGTTCACCCCCTGCAAGGCGACAAATCAATTGAAAGCAAAATATTGCTGCCTCATTACTTCTGAACGAATTGATGAGTCATCAACGTCGGCCAACATTCGTAATGCAGTTCCCACTCCCAATTATCGCCGATTGGCGCAGACGCCTTGAGTCACCCAAGGAGTAGGGATTCTGTTTGGTTTGGCCGTCTATGAACCACACTAGTTGAAGTGTCTGTGGATCGACTTCATGAACCATGATAATCATGTGAGGAATTCGTTCAATATCAATTGTGCCTAAGTTACCGACCCATACCAAGTATTTATTGTAAAAATGATAAGGCTGTATATAATTACAATTATTCACAAGGTATTGTTACCAACTGACAATACATCATAGTATCCTTCCTTCTTGATCTTGGGGTACTTTGTTACAGAAAACCTTTCAAACTTCTAACCTATGGGATTAACTATAAAACAGGAAAAAAACATGACCCATTTAACATGGATCCAAGAAACATGTACAACCTGAGGTGGATTTATTAAGGTTTTTTCTATTCTGCTTCTTCGGATAGAGGGTAATCTAGAATCAAAAACGAACTCAATATATAATAATTTACCAGATTAGGCATTCTATCATTACAACAACACGGCTGTTGATTGATCACCGTCTGATTCAAGATAGTAACGTATTGTGGCAGCCATTCTTAATATTAACTGTCAAACTCGTAGATTACATTCAACTAGATAAATGACATGTCTCCTTCCAAAATCAATCATACATGGATTAGAAGAAAATTAAATAGGACTATTTGCCTACTAACATAGGCGAACTAACGAAGAGAGTAGAATCTCGCCCCGCTAACGTTATCAGAATTGGCCCAATCTAAGCTAAATGAAAAAATATTGCAAAGAGTATTACATTCTAACGAATATCATACTCTTTGCATGAAGCAAAAAAGGATTTGGTTGACATACATTACTTACTTTTAGATTTCTTACCTTTCTTTGCTGCCTTTGTTCCTTTTGCAGTTGTGCTCTTCCTCTTTGAGCTAGCTGCAGTCTTCTTTTTTGTAGATGTCGGCATCTAATTTTGGTATATCATTAGGTACTTATATATATTTTCCTCGATACCAAGTTTAGAAACGCAGCTTTTCTCTTTCTTTTCGTTTAATTCAAGTCCGATCGT
>DASSCH010000176.1:0-6418 GCA_035697905.1 Nitrososphaeraceae archaeon | reverse complement strand
ACATTAAATCTAATGGGCAATATGTGCATTTTCGATGATTCAGATTATAGATGCACCCAGATGACCTAAAAGCAATATGGATCTGTCATGAGTACAAAATGAAATTTATTTTCCACAGTGATATTGAAGACCATAAGGATTCAACAGATCATCAGTTAATCGAGAAAAGGGTAATGGTCACATTAGCAGAGCCTTTCGTACAATAATAATAATGAAAGATTTCATTTGCTTTATTATTTATAGCTGCTTCAAAAAATGAAATTATAATGGAACCCGGGTTACCAAAATAAAAGAAAGAAAGAAAGTTGCCTTGGCAGCTTATTGCTAGAAGCAGCTAGAAGACCTTGGAAACTCTTATTGGCAACAGGTCATCATCATCTTAATTGTGGAGAAGTGGAGGAGAAAGAATTACGATGAGAAGTAGCAGTCGTACTAGGAGATGGGATGTTGATAATCCTAATGAGCAGATACGTGCTGCAAATAAAGAGCTACGCACCAGATTAATGGCAATTGTTACACGAAAGAACCTAACTCCACTGCTGCCTAAAGGTGAAACTTCTTCTTCTATTTCAGAGACCGTCGATGTGCTAATTCATAATGGAGTAATTCCAAGTAAAGGAAGATCAAGAGAATCTGCTGAAGCCATTCAGCGATGGGTGATAGAGTTGATAGAGGGGAGCTCGTTACACCAGTGGAATTTGGTAATGGAACTTATACCAATGCAATAGGATGGTTTGATACGCTATTTCCAGATATAGAAAGAAGATGGTATATCTAAATGAGGATATAGAGTCGATATGACATCATCACCGCCACCAGAAGAAGGACAAATAATAACCTGTAGAGAGTGCGGTGCTCCGATGGAAGGAGGTGTTATACAATCAGGTGGTACTATAAGTTTTGTATGCACTAGGAATTCTGGGCATATTCTCTATATTCAACAGAATAATTAATAATATATCAGGCACAAGACTATCACAGAAAAGAAGTGTTGATAACAGATGTAAGAAAGTCTTTTATCACATATTTTCCATCACTGCGTCAATATAATGTCGTCGTCCTCCTCATCTATCGACCACATTTCTGAAGAACGTGATGATACTGGTATACCTGTAACATGCAGTAAATGCAATGGGACATTCCAGACTGATTCAGAGTATGTAGTACACTACAATGAAATGCACGCTAAGATAGATTCGAGTTAGGCTATTCATGCAAATAGCCCAATAGGCAGATCCTCAGTGCTATACATCCATCTACGCATACTTACACAAGCGGAGCTTACCTATGAGGATGAACTATTGCCGCAAAATCTTTGGCATACACTTGCGTTATTGCGGTATTGAGAGTGAAATGGTAAACTTGCTTGAAGGTAGAATTTCTCCTGAGATCTTTGTTAGACATTACTGGTCTCCAAATATAACACAAGATATTGAGCGAATAAGGAAGGCAATAGACAGTTTAGCCGATCAGGTTGTTGTATAATATATCAGAACGGGTTCTGTGTAACATGGAAGAATATTATGGACTCGCTAAGTAAATTCTAGTAATTGTGTAGAGACTCCTAACTTTAAAGCTATCGTCATATCATGATAGGATCTAGCATATTATTCACCGTTATTATATCTGGGAAAATACCAACTCTGTAGGTCAAATTCAGAATAAGAGAACCTGAAATTCCTTACAACTATATGACAAGTAGATGGTATTTTGGGTAAAAGGCTAAGGGGCAATTCATGATCTGCTGAATGAATATTTTGCAGCAAATGTGGTTGTATTAAATAGAATAAACCCGGCTCCAACCGAATGAGGATTTTTTTTCCATCCAATTTGTCGATTCTTAAGAAGAAATCAATATTACAAATGAAAAAAGTCTGGGAATTACCAAAAAACCTGGCGCTGCCGCTCTAGATGAATATGGTCTATTATATGATTTCACTGTAATAATAAGAGAGGATGAAAACACCTACAGGATAAATGGAACTTCAAAAAATTGTGTATTGTCAGAGGTATCAAAATTGACAACCAATACGGAATTGACTGGATTTGGCGTCTCAATGCCACTCCAGCTGGTCAGAAGACTAGACGACGTAAGAGGCGACATTCCAAGATCGAAGTTCTTGCTTCGATTGGTGGAAAGAGAATTAAAGGAACAAGAGGAAAGACTGCGGCAAGGCACTCAGGTTGGAAGCCACAGGAGCCTTGCTGCAGTTTTAGTAGCGACTGACAACCCCAACGAAGGAGGAGGCGGCCGCTCTAATGGCTAGCCGTAATAACGACTACTTAAGAGCTGGGACTGAATTTTCTGCTATACAAATAAGGGTTGTGACAGAAGAAGTCATTCGACTCGGTCTTTTGAATGAACGGATACCGAGAATTCAATTGTCCTGCAAAATTAGAGGTCTTGGCCAAAAATGAGACCCTACAATAAAAGGAATACAGAGCCCAGCAACCAAGAGGGACAAACATTTTCTGAAGGCGACGCCGACAAGCCAGAGTTTGTCTCAAGAGGAACTGGGAGCAGCAATATAGATTCTATCGACAGAACTCAGACCAGTGATATCGTTTTACAACAAAGCTGTATGCAGAATGGACACAAGAGTATGCATAATGACAAAATCCTATATGGTGATAGTAAATACTCCTGTCGACAGCATGGGCGCCGTCTACTATTCAGAGATATCAAAGCTCGCAACTAAGAAATTTGTCGACAAAACTCAAGGAATAACGTATTTAGATATCCTCAAGCTCGCAGATGAGCCTAATTATACCTCCAGGCAGGCGAAAAATGTGCTTAGAAACTTCAAAGACAAAGGAAAGCTATACACGAGTCGTAGAACAAAACCACAGGAGTATTACCTATCTCAAGATGACGCAGATTATGTAGCTCAAAAATATAGAAGTACGCATATTGACCCTACAGGGGTAGGGATAGGAGTAGGGTCTCGTCTAGTAAGAAAATATCCTACTACACCTCATTCACCCGATAGCTGCAATAACAATCCCAACTACTCAGACCTAGAATACTATAAGGGGCAGAGTGCCGCTTCTGTAATTTACTATACTACCTCAGGCTCGGGCGCAATTCTTGTGGGTATGCATAAACTACACCTTCATCTTACTATTGGTGGCGGCAACCAATCTCTAATAGATGAAGCCTACCATGAACGTCTAGCACACATTCCTGCAAACCCAAAAAGGAACAAAGAAAAGTTGGTAGAACGTAGAATAGACAACTATCTAGTCAGATGTTCCTTTTTTCCTTCTGGAGCAGTTGACATATACATTCCTTGCAGCGATCGCCCTTTTCCTATTTACATGCATGACCCTGACGCCACTGCTATTAACATAATCGGTTTCATTTCGCAAATCCGACAGTTTATCAGCTCATCTGACTGTCTTAACGATACCCGTGGGGCATTAGTCCCTCCAATACAAGACCCAGCTTGGCAGCTCGTTGATGCAGACCTAAACTTTGATGTGCCCATTACAACTCTAAAATTTAAAATCATGCGTCATTTCCAAATAGTAAAATTCGGTGAGGTATTCCGGATATATAGAAAGTTGTTAGGGGGGTCACCCTTATGCACGTGTAGAGCAGGACAAGGTGTTCAAGACACCTTTGTCGAACAAGGAGGAATTAGGGCCTATTATTGTCTCAGCTGCCAAACTTGTGCCACAAAAGCTATTCGACATCACAACGATCAAGGCTACCTAGGGTTAATGAGATTAGTACTAGATTACTAACAAGCTTGAGAATAAGCTGAGCTTTAGAGGAACTACCTGGGTGATTAACCAATGTGAATTCTCATAGCCAGTTATCTTCGTTGGAGCGACATTTCATAAAGGAGCAATCTTCTGACGTCCAAGATTTGAGACATAATGATGAGATGGTGTGGCTCCAACTGAACAGAATTCGAACAGGCGAAATGGAACATATGAAAAAAGTGGTCGTATTATAATTCGTTATTGAGGCAATCGCAAACTATAAAGCTCTCCTATATGCCTTAAGACATATAGTATTAAGGGAATAATGTCGTCGGCTTTAGGTGAAGTAGAAAGAGGAGAAGAAGAAGTACAAAGCAAACAGGAGAAGTCGAGTCTAGAGTCTATTTTAGGTGGCAGATGGATAAAAGGCAAGCAACGAGACGAAGGGTTAAAACGGCTTGCAATGCTCTTGAAGGAACTACAGTCTGGAGTCGGGTTCAAGGTTTCTGCAAGAGGATGGTGCTACCAGCTAGAAAATGAGAATCGTATTGATAAGAGCGAGTTTGATAGAGCCGAAGCCGCTATTAATGATTGTCGTAGGCTTGGGTATTTACCCATTGACTTTTGCGCACAGGATGCGACTAGAGTCTGGGATGTGGAACTGCCGACTGAGGGTAGTGTAGAAGATTTTTTCAAACTATATGCAAGAGCTGCATGTGAGAATTGGAAATATTACATACCTGACTGGTGGGATGGAGAAGAGTACTATATTCAAATGCTTGTCGAAAAGGTCGACTTGAAGACCTTGTTCCAACCTGTTTGTAAAAATTATCATATCCCGATTGCAAACGCTCATGGCTGGTCGGACATAAACGAACGAGCTGAGATGGCCATGCGGTTCAGAGCAGCCGAAGAAAGAGGGCAGGAATGTGTCCTTTTGTATTGTGGTGACCACGATCCATGGGGATTAAGGATTGAGTCTGGACTCAGGGATAACTTGACAGAGATATCAGCAGCTACAGGCTACATTCCTTCAAATTTGAAGATAGATCGTTTTGGGCTTAATTATGAATTCATTGAAGAAAATGATTTGACATGGATTGATAACTTGGTATCTAGTAGTGGTAAGGATATGTCCAAGAGTTCATACTGCTACAATTGTGATATGCAGTATGGAGATGGTGTCCGTAAGTGTCGAAATTGTCACAAAGGGATGTATACACAACCACAGTTCGTCAAAGACTATATCGCTAAATATGGTGTTAGAAAGTGTGAAGCAAACGCATTAGTGATTGTCCCAGAACAAGCCATGCAGCTTGCTGAAGATGCAATCACAACATACTTGGGTCTAGACTCAGGTTCCCGATTTGAAGCCAAACAGAACAAAATAAAAAGACAGTTTCAGAGATTTATGCGGAAATATCCCGTGTTATTTAACGAGTTGGAGCGACAAGCAGGATAGGAATAGGAGAAGAACTATGAAAAAGAATAAGAAGAGGAAGCCTGTTAAATCTAACATAGTAAGCCAGGACTTCTTATTTCGGCGTGGCAATGTAGGCTTAGCCAGATTACTCATAGCTGTTAACGCTGCAGGACGTCAAGGTATCTCAACAAACAGGTTATTGCAGCAATTGAACTCTACCAATCATGCGCAAGCCTTCATAAGACGCGCTGTTAAAGAAGGTCTGATTGAAAGAATAGAAGGCGAGTCAGAGCATGGACATTTCCCACCCATATTCAATGTAATTACTGACAAGGGGCGCGAATTACTGCATTCAGCAGTGCAGTAATAACCGAGTGATTTAATCTTGCTTATCCTAATTACGCCCACTTTGCGATAAAACTTATAGCTTTGAGATTAGGAATTTATCGCAAATAGTCTCATTTTCGCTGCGATAGTTCTTATCTAGTAGAAGAGGAGACCCAGCAACCCCTTTCTTCTTTGCGGATAAACACCATCTTCATAATTTCATTTCTGGCTTCTGCACTGGTTCTCAACAAGAAAATGAATTTTTGTCAAACAGTATCTACAATTGATGAGGGTATATCTTTACTGACAAAAAACCAAATACAGTCCTAGCTATAAACCCTGATTATAGATGGCAAAGTGTCTATCACTCCAACAACCTTACGCTGAGTTGATAGTATCTGGCAGAAAAACAATTGAACTTAGAAAATGGAATACGAAGTTTAGAGGAGAATTTCTCGTCCATGCATCTAAAGCAATAGACAAAGAAGCATGCAAACTACGCGGTATTGATATATCATCTCTAATTACAGGAGCCATTGTAGGATCTGCTGTACTTCGTGATGTAAAAGTTCTATCAAAGAAATAAGGAGTTTATCGCTGACCAAAGCAAACACTTTGTACTTGCAACGTACGCAGCTCATAAGTATGGATTTTTACTATCTAATGCCAAGAGATTTGAAAGGCCAATCCCTCTGAAGGGTCAACTTAGTTTTTTCAAAGTAAGTATCTAACAAACAACTGCTTCAAGAACTGTCACCCTTTTAGATAACTCAACTGCCTTAAGCTGGCTGAGGTCGTGGGTCCGACAAATGAACTGGATGAGCTTATATTGATGCTGTTGTTTCAGAACAAGTAAAAGATGGACCGGGTGGGATTTGAAGCCTTTGTAAATTAACTCGAACCGTCTGACTTTAGATAGCGATGACTCGGGCGCTGAGGTCGTGGGTTCAACCCCCGCCC
>DASSCH010000175.1:0-9580 GCA_035697905.1 Nitrososphaeraceae archaeon | reverse complement strand
ATATCCGTCAACTTCTTTTTCAAAGATGCTATATCTTCCGGCATTTAGATTAACAACTACACCTTCTCCAGATTTACCTGGAAAGGACCTTGGTAAAGGATCGTTACCCTGTACTACTATAGTAAATGCAGATGGTTTTAGAACTAGATCAGAATCCTCTTCAGGAGTATTAACGACATTCTTTATAACTATCAGCTGCGCAGATCTGTCTTTGGTTTGGTATTCATTGGTAATTGTGCATTCTTTCGTCTCCCCAGCTTGTACGGTACCTGTGCAGTCATCAGAACTGCTTGAAGTATAATCTGGCAAGGAATTTTCAGTGACAGAATATCTGCCAGGTTCCAACGTTACAGTAGTCCCAGAAGAGCTACCATCAAATGATGATGGAGTTGGATTATTGCCATCAACTGTTATAGTAAAGTCTGATGGTCTGGCAGTGCCGCCTCCTTCATTGATCACTCTCTTTGTTACAACGATCTGGCCTGTTGTAATAGGTGGAGGGGATACAGAATATGTGTTGGTAATTGTACACGATTTTGTTTCACCCTCTCTTATGCTACCCGAACACCCTCTTGATAACGTAGAATCATAATCGGAAGTGGCAGATCCGGATTCTGTAACACTATATCTGCCCTCAAAAAGCTGAACAGTAGTCCCAGAAGAGCTTCCATCAAAGGATGGTGGAGTTGGATTATTGCCATCAACTGTTATAGTAAAGTCTGATGGTCTGGCAGTGCCACCTCCTTCATTGACCACTCTCTTTGTAACAGTAATTGTTCCAGGTTGAGGCTCACCATTAGTGGTTCCAGGTTGAGGCTCACCATTAGTGGTTCCATTCGATGACGCGGATGTTGCATAAGAATTCCGTTCTCCGACGCTGGGCAACACAAGTAGTGCAAGAACAATTACGAGTACAAAGCTTAATGCGAATAACCATACTATCTTTGGACGTAACAACTTACCATTCACTAATGTTGAAACCGTGGGATCTAATATTTTTCCTTTTCCTATCAATTATAATGTGCTATCCAAAAAGCAACACAGTACAAGAAATTATCAAATTTTTCTGCTATTCCAAAACAGGTAGGAGATCCGAAATTATCCAAAGTGAGGTACAGGAACTACAAGAAGGGGGCTGACTATTAAAATGCGAAATTTTCTATGAGTGGAAGGGATTTTCTTAACCATGATATTTGGAATATATGAATAATTATCATATAGGTATCAACTAGCCTAGTTCCAAATGGTTCAAAAGTTTCTGACAATGGTGTGTCTTCAGATCTGAACTTTCAAGGGTTTTCGCTGTAGTCTTGGAACTTAACGTTTGCTCAGACCGATAAAGAGTTCTAAGTGCGGCTCCATATAACACTATTGCTCTCCCAACGCTAAGCATAAAGGAGTGAATGCGCATAAACATATACATGAATCAAAAGGATAGCAACCCATCTTGTGTGCATTTGGATCAAGCAAATAAAAATGTCAGTGCAAAAACTCCTGATGGTTGTGAGGAGTGCTTACAAATGGGGTCTGAGTGGGTACACTTACGTCTATGTTTGAGTTGCGGCCATGTTGGATGCTGTGATCAATCTGTTAATAAACACGGTACAAAACATTTCCATTCAAGTGGACATCCAGTTATTAGATCATATGAACCAGGGGAGAAGTGGAAATGGTGTTTCGTAGACGAAATATTCAAAGAATAATGACTATTTGTGTTGATTGCATTGTTGCAATCGTGAAATAGTTATTTTATTCGCAGATAGGGTATTAAAGTTATGATTTTACGTTAGGGAAGGGGATATGACAAAATGGGATCTTATTATTATTATAGAGTAGAACAGAATATACGAGCATCCCTAGAAAGTTTGCAAAAAAAATTCAGGATCGGCAGGCAGCTCCTGTTGAAAAACTTGAAGCTGATATAGAGATCAGCGCGGAACGTATCTAATCCCTTATCGCGGGCATACTATCTGAATCGATATAAACTAACCCAATAATACAAGATCTATACTTTCTTTTATGGATCATTTACTTCCTTTTGTTGCGTTGAGAATTAGTTCGGCAATCTCACTTGGATGTGATACTAGGGATGCGTGGCTCGCATTCAGGGAAAGAGTAGTAGCATTCATTCGGTCGGCGAACATTCTCTGGACTTCTGGAGGAATGATACGATCGCTTTCGGAAATCTGATACCATGTTGGAAGTTCCTTCCATGCCGGAGGTCCAGATTTTTCTGCAAGAATTGATTGATTAGTTGGTTTCTGTACTACTGCCATTATATCAGCTTCAGACTCATTAACGTCTTGAGCAAATCCATTATGGAACATCAGCGGGTTTATGTATGCAAACCCTCCTTTATCGAAGGTCAAGAACCCCTGTGGTAATTTTGTTATGTCTATAAAATCTGATAGTGATTGACCCTCATCAGGAGCAAAGGCGGCCACATACACGAGGCCTGTCACGTTGGGATTCTTGTATCCCGCATTAGTGATTACCGCTCCACCGTATGAATGCCCTACAAGAATTGTTAGTCCGCCGATATATTCGATCACACGCTTTACTGTTTCGACATCATCTGCTAGAGAATGTTCAGCAAGCTGTGCCGCGATAACCTTGTGTCCTGCATTCTTTAGAATTGGAATTACTTTGCTCCACGAAGATCCATCTGCCCACGCTCCACGGACCAATACGATATTCATAGAATTAGTATTGGTTGACATATTCTTTGTTTCCTGTGGTTGCATTAATGTCTTATTCTCTCCTGGATGATTCAATCCAAGATGTGTAGATGTGTAGTTGATGCCAGACTAACTATGAACGCAATGCTCAGACATAACAGAATTAAGACTTGGTTATTTTTATAATATTCTATGATTCAAATTTAATTTCCTTGTCTAGACTTCCCTCTTCATTTTCTACAGCAGTTCTAAGTACAGTGATTAGTTTGTTATGACTTGGATTGATCGGGTCCTAATAAAAGATAGTAAAAGTCTTGTTAGGCTTTTTAGCCTAAATATGGTCTGTTTTAACCTATGTTAGCGTGCATTCTACGTCGCCTGTAAAGGTTATCTCCCCAGTATTAAGATCGCCATAGTGTACTGTTACACCGTCTCCGCAATCCCCACTTATGCTCATCGGAAGGACAGAGATACCGCCTTCAAAATCGCCACAGAAGGCTAGACCTTCACCACCAAATGTATATGTGTTTCCATCAGTAGTTCCAAATGTAATTACACCTTCTCTGATTGTCCGTTCTCCACTGGTATCGGTGATGGACAAAGTATAGGTTCCAGAAGCTTTTCCATCACTTTGTGCTTCGAATTCCACTTCTAATGTTGGGTCAGGTGTCGCAGGCCCAAGCAAGCACAAAATTGTTTCGCTACTTACTGTTCCAGATCCCGTAACGGTAAAGCCAGTTGGCGTCTCACGTTGCACGGATTGGGAAGACGCTATGCTTGGACTATTATTGTCACCTTGGATTTGTGAATCTGAATTCTGGCAGCCTACGTTAGTGGGTGTATCTCCATTTCCACATTCATTGACATCTGATTTTGCTTGGTTTATTGCATATGCATATGCATCTGCACTCTCTCTAGTAGCCATCGATACTGTGGCTGCTACAAGTAACATCGCTGCGATTGTTGCGATCGTTAATCTGTGGCTATATACTCTTTCGTTAGCCATCTTACTATAATGCTGCTTTCATATTTGCTTAATACAGGTTAGGTGAAATCATAACTTTAGTAAAATCACATTTATCTACTTTAAAAGATATCTAGAGCCAGAACATCAAAGATAATCTGAAACTGTTCAAAGAGTCATTATATCATGTCATTTAGTTTCTCCAAAAAAATTACGTCGGCTATCGTAATTTCTCCCTTGTCTCCGGTCGGCTAAATTATTGTTTCCTTTCGTTAATACTAATGCTTTCGCATATTAGAATTCAGATTATCTCAGTCATACGGTCTATACTTTGGTACGATTCAAAAAATGATGGAAGTATGTGAAAAACATGACATTTGCAGATGAATTCAGCCTTTAATCAATCATACTGCCGTCCATCATACTTTGTGTAGTATTTTCATCCATCACAGGAGAACATTCGACAAAATCCATCACCTCCTGCAGATCCTGGTCTGTCATGTTTTGCGTTTGTTCTTTCAACATGTCCATCACCATTTGTCTTGTGCCATTCGCATTAGTATCGCCTGTAGTGTCAATGAAATTGGATGCTGCTGCAACTAATTGATCTACTGTTGTTACATTTCCAAGCGCTGATTTTACTAAATCACCCACTATGACACACTTTATTGGTATATCTGGTGTTTCTAATACTCCACTCTTATATGGTAACGATGTATCAAGATCTATACCAGTCATGTTCATCATATCTTGCATAGTTTCTGTTGGAGATTGGGCAGCTGCTTTTGGTACCGAAGCAAAGCCTGAGAAGGAATATCCTATGAGTCCAACGACAAATAGTGTTGCGCATATAGTATTTTTGTATGAGTCAATCATTGCTCGAAAATGGCCTGAGAAAGTATATAAAGAATCTTCTCGAATAGGACGAGAAATTTGAATTTGATTGGTTTGATTTTTCTTGACTGGGCAGAGGGCGGCGGGCATAGATACATTCAAACTAGAAACCTTGGAGACGAATGAAATCGCTTGCGATATGACTGACGGATATGAAAGTCCAGAATTGATTATGGATAGGATTCTTTATCCACTATTGACATTAGTGTTACTAAGCCTAGAGTAAACTCTCTAGTATTTTCTCTCCTTATGACTAGAAGCCTTCTAATTTTCTTATTCCTCATTAGGGACTTTGCTTCATTTACTGAAGACCCTTTCTCAATGGTTAATACGGGAGAGCTCATCACCTCCTTTAATATAGTCTTGTACGGTCCTTTATTGCCACCAATAACTCTATACAAGATATCTCGTTCAGTTACAATCCCAGTGATAAGTGGATTTTCCGCTGAGGATGATAGTGATCTAACAAGAATTGAAGAATGCCCGCCATCTTTCATCACCTTTACTGCGTCTGCTATGACTGCATCTTCAGGAAGAGTTACTAGTTCATTTTCCATCAGATCCTCGACACAATCTCTTGATGAAGCCAAATATGTCAGAATATCCCTTCTCATAGTATATTTAGTAATCGATCCCGCATCATCCTGTAGTTACCCAGGATCGATAATTTACATGGATGTGACCTCACAGTTTACGAGCACAAGTCCTTGATATGACTTGTTGTATTCTGCAGTATGTAATAATCTCTCTATCTTGTTAGATACGATTGAATTGCATCAATCACACATATTTATTGGCTTGTTTCATGCAAGCTTATTCAGATTTATTAATTTGTTCCCTCCAGTTGAATACACTAGCCTCGTCGAGTGCACTGAGAAGGCTATCAAGGTCCCATGAGTCGTCATAACGATCTCCATTGATAAAGAAAGTTGGTGTTTTTGTCACTCCGCTTTCCTCACCACTTTGTATGTCTTCATCTACATGCCTACTATAAGTACGGTTGCGAAATTCAATGTCGAACTTGTTTATTTGTAATCCGAGCTTGGCCGCGGACAGTCTCAAATTATCATCGGTAAGACTTTGTCCATGTTTGAATAAAAAGTCATACATCTCCCAGAACTTTCCCTGAGCAGCTGCAGTTTCCACTGCCAATGCAGATTGATAAGAATGCGGGCGAAGTTTGGACAATGGGTAGTTTCGAAATACGAAGCGTAGTTTGTTTCCTAAGCGTTCCTGGACTTCCTTTACAATCAAATAGGCTTGGGCGCAATAAGGACATTCATAATCTCCATATTCTACCAAAGTTACGGCAGCAGTTGCAGGTCCCTGAATATGATCTCGCGATTCGCTTACAGGTAAACTAAGTTGTATGTTACTACTATCTTTCTCACTCATGCGTTTCTCTATCAGCATGATAAAGATTTAAACTCGCCGTTGCGGTATGGCACATGTTTGATGTAGGTCTATTCCTTTTCTCTCTTCTGTAGTTTGAGTTGTTCCGCTTCCTGTTTCTGTTGCTGCTTCAGTCGTTCCTGCTCTTCCGTTTCATGCTGCTTCCTTTGCTTCTTCTCTTCCTTTTCCCTTTCCTTATGCTGCTGGTTTTTTTTCGTTAACTCTGAAGAATATTATTGCTTACTTTGGTTATTCGCTTTCTCTAATGCCTCTGGTGCTACGTTAGGTTTAAAACCACATTCGCGCTCAGAAAGAGATTGACCTGCTGCTGTTTCTGGTAAGACTGCAGTATCAGGTGGTAGCATTTCATTTAATTTCGCTAACTCTGCGCATAGGATTTCTGTTTGATTTTGTTCTTCCTCTGATTGATTGGCAATAGGTGTGGAGTAGGCCATTTGTAACTGCAGCCCTAAGAACATGAAGATTAAGGCTATTATTAATAATGAATTAGTCATCTTCCATTTCCTTATGTGGTTGTGGTGGCGTCGTCTGTCTTATTAATAATCCTCTCTTGACACTCAGCCATTTCCTCACCTTCTTCCATTTTACTACTGGGTTTGATTATTCCACATTCATCAACCATTTGACCTAGTTTGTCATTTTCTTCGGCCTGATCTGGTGCGCCTAGCATTAGCGACTCTGGATCTACAACCTTCTCTGCTAATGATTCCTTTGTATTATTACTGATCACACTGCTATTTCCACTTGATACATTTTCTATAATCGACTGACTTAATGCCGGTTGTATTTGTAATCCCAAAAAGAGTATCACAACTATATAAACCAGATCAAGGATGATTATACAGTCTTTCCGTTCCATTTTTCTAGCTTCCAAAGAATGCAGCTAGTAAAGGTAACATAAAAGGCCTGTCTAGTTTAACACTAGTTACAACGTAAAAGGAAATACTGAGAACTGCATACACAATGATAATGAGGGCTAATACAGTTGAATCTTTCATCATTACTATTTCAATAGGTTAACTCTATAACTGTTTACATCCTCGTCTCCTAATACTAGCAAATTATGAATATTTAATACAAACGTAGGCGCTTCACTACTTTAACTTCTTCTGCATCTGTTTACTTTTCTGCGAGTATCGGTCTAGAAAATATCACATTGATCCTTCATCCAAGTCCTTCGATATTCTACCTCTCGACAATCTGTTAAAAAGCCAATCTTAACTTGATACAATCAAGACTTGGGAGGTAAGTCAATTTCGTTGTTTATAAGGTCTAAATATTGGCTCAAATCTGGCTTTCTATGTCCAAAAGTCGTTAAAACCCTCCTAGATGCTGTAAAATCTACTTATCGCAAGCGATATCACGATGGAGATTGATACACTCTAATTAGTAACGCTCATCAAATATTCTAATAAAATGTTAGGTAGAACAAGTATTATATTTCTTCTAAGAAGTTATTAGGTCGTGCATGAGTATCATCTTATGAATTCAAATGAGAGCGATTATAACCGTGACGATTATGGCATTATTGGTATCAATTATTGCAGTCAGCTCAATTGTCTTAACAGGCAACATAGATGCTAGAACAAGAGGAAGTGACAATGCAGCGGCTGGAAACCCTGGTGGTGAAAGTGCAGGATCTGGAATCTACACCACCGTGTGTGGTCCGGGTGCAGCACTTGCATGCCAAACGATCTGATCAGAGTAGGCGGAAATCAAGCATTTGTACATCGTTGGTTCCCTTGGTCTGTTATCTATCCTGATTCTCGCCATGGTAAAAAGTAAGAAATGACTACTGACGTGAACAAGGTTATAAGTGAATTATATGGCGCCCTAGTAGGCTTTCCAAGTAACGAGGAAGAACGCTTTCAGAAAATAATCTCAAACTGGAAAGACATCAAGATAGATGACACATTGAATGATTTACACTATTTAATACCATCACTTGTAAAATTCGAAGAGTATCTTAAAACAGAACAAGATATAAGAAAACGGAATGCAACGCCGCCAACGGAATAAGAGTAAGAGTAGGACCTAAACCATAGAAGCCCCTAGTATACAAAACTGACTGATTGGGTCAAGGCCTAATAACTAGGTGCATGAGTTAGCATCTAACTATTTTCTATTTCAGTCTGGTAAACGTAGAGCCCTTCTAAATACTAAGTCTGTTAATGTTAGAACTGCAAAGACATCCTAGTTCCTAGTTCGAATCATCTTCCAACCATCATTTCAAGATCCCTCAGAGTGTTGTGTATCGCATAAGCCAATGCTCTATGGTATGCTGCTTCGGTGAGATCATTACGATCAACAAATACGTCGGCTAGCGCCATTTCTTTATCAAAGTCACGAATCAAGATGTCTTTTAGTTTGTTCCCTGCCCTTCTGAAATCTTCGTCTAGTTCATAACCGAGTTTTCTGCTAAGGCTTTCCAGTCTCCCTTCTCTCTCAGATGAACTTGACATGTGGAACTCTTCTTAACACGTTAAATATTTAGAGGTTTGTTGGTGATGAAAATCATAGTCAATGCCAAAACTGAAGGCTCATCCTAAAAGTATCAAACAAGTCATCATGGCTAGTTGCTTCTTTGTCTAGGCTACCTTCACTGTTTTCCACTGCAGTACGCAAAAGAGGTTATGAGTTTGGTACGCCTAGGGTTAATAGCAATCATTCCATTTTGGTACTCCATAAGTGCTTTACAATGTGCTAACATTGTTCTTGAGTTTTTTGCTAAATGCTACTGGTATTACAAACATGTTTTGCTGTAAGAACTGCAAATCATAAACTGATGAATAATTCTTTTCGTAATATGCAATCTGTATAACATAATCAGGGTCTTCACGCAGTATGAACTTTGGATTCGTGAGATAATGCATTGCATCTAGGTGATGCGACGGAATTACTTCAATATGAACCCCATTTAGTTCAAGGACAGTCTCCTTAGTATCAAACTTCAAGATCTTCAAATACCCGTTCAGTCCTTTTTATGAGTTCAATAGCAAGTTCTATCCTAGGGCCAGTAACAAAACATATTTGTGCCCCCTTAATAAATCGACTGATCTGTCGTATTTCTATCTTTCATCAAATTTGAGATTTTCCTGTCGCTTAGTCATTTCTTTCTCTAATCCCTATGGTCGCTGAAATATTAATTTGTATCCCATGGTACAGCTCGTAATATTTAAAGGGCATAAACGCAAGGTTTTAGCGACCCTAGAGTATGTCAAACCTGGCTCTAACAGTTGGCGTAATAAGGCCAGTTTCTATGAAGATTTCACGAAATGGACTTGCGCCCATTCGTTAACAATGAATGAAGTATGGATACATTTACCCATCTAGCTGAAAAGACATATATAATAACGCAGTTCTAGAAGAATAGATTATTGTATTTTTACAATTGTAAAGGCCCATACTTATACATCTGTTTTTCTATTAATTGGGTATAGAGAGGACATGGCAAAAGACCCGGCATGTGGCATGTTTGTAGAAGAGAAGTCTGATACAATACAATATAACAAAGACGGCAGGATATACTATTTTTGCAGTAATCAATGCTTAAATGAGTTCATTCAGCCTGAGAAGGAACTACGAAAGCTCAAGATATACGTTGCCATAAGTATTGCACTAACCATACCCA
>DASSCH010000174.1:0-17515 GCA_035697905.1 Nitrososphaeraceae archaeon | reverse complement strand
GAAAAAGGTTGCAAGGTACAAGGTGACTTCTCCCGCAGTGATTGTAGTAGGCCGTGTCGTTTCCTTTTCCAATCGTCTGGCGTGGCTATGTCCAAATGGTCAAGTTTGAGAACCATCCCGCGACGCGGTACTTTGCAGTTACGCGAGAACCATCAACATCTGGGGAATTTAGAAAGGCAATGGAGAATTATGGGTGGAGTGTCATCTTTCTCAAGTCCATAGTGATATCACCCAAATCTTATCTTGAACTAAAGCGCATGGCTTTACGAATCATTCAAGATAATTATGACGCCTGCGTGTTTCTGAGTGGAAATGCGGTAGACATCCTTATGACAAATGCTGATAGCACTGGAAGCATCCAAGCCCTAATAACAAAACTACGTTCGATTAAAACTTTTTGCATTGGTCCAAGAACCAAAGAAAAGCTTTCCCGCTACGGTATTGATTCTGTGATGGTGCCTGAGACGTACAATACCCATGGATTGATCGAGTGTCTTTCTGTTTACAAGGACCAAGTCCACAGAATAGTCGTACCACGAAGTCAAATCGGAGATAGTGAGATTTTGCAGTCCCTCTCAAGGTTGGGGTTCTCTGTGGATGAATACCAACTTTATAATACATTAGTCAATCGGACTATTGACAAAGAGTGGAAGTGGTTTTTTTATTTATTAGGAAAAAGAAAGGTGGATGCAGTTGGTTTTACTAGCCCTTCATCAGTAAGAGCCGTATTCCAAATCGTAGAGAAGGAAGTAAGTCGGGATGACGTGACTTACCTTAGCCATTTGAATGGCTTGGTCTCGATCGGACAAAAAACGACCTTAGAGCTGAAGAAATATGCTTCGGGCCGAATTATTGAGGCGGTAGATCATACCCTCAATGGCATAGTAGAAGCATCCAGATTACTCTGAGAAAATATTTGCGAATCTTGTGTACCATTATGTATATAAGTGGTGGTCTCTTCACTATGTAAGAACCGGGTATCAATTGCCCTCACTATCGTCAGAAATTTGCTCTGAATTGCATAATAAGTTAACAAAATATATATAAGAAATAACGCCGTTATAAAATAATATGACCACTGAGAATTTGAATATGGATTATAGTAAGTACGACTTTAAGGATTCAATTGATAAGTATGTTTATTTAAGCAAAAAGGGCCTGGCTAGAGAGACTGTAGAAGAGATAAGTCGGCTAAAAGACGAACCCGAGTGGATGAAGCAATTTAGGCTGCGCTCATATGATGTGTTCATGAGTAAGCCGATGCCTGATTGGGGGGGTAACCTGTCAAAGATTAACTTCCAGAATATCTTCTACTACGCGAAAGCGTCAGAAAAACAAGGCAAGAGTTGGGAAGACGTGCCGGAGTCAGTGCGAAACACGTTCGAGAAGTTAGGGATCCCAGAAGCAGAAAGAAAGTTCCTAGCTGGGGTGGGCGCGCAGTACGAATCAGAGGTGGTATATCACAACCTACGCGAAGATCTAGCTAATCAAGGGGTAATATTTGTGGATACTGATACTGCGGTAAAAAAGCACCCAGAACTCCTGAGGAAGTATTTTGGGAAGATAATCCCTCCTGAAGACAACAAGTTTGCAGCTTTGAATAGTGCAGTCTGGTCAGGGGGTTCATTCATCTACGTGCCGCCAAACGTGAAAGTGGACCTTCCATTGCAGGCTTACTTTAGGATAAATGCAGAAAACATAGGTCAATTTGAAAGAACACTTATTGTCGCTGATGAGGGTGCTGAAGTTCATTATATCGAAGGATGTACGGCCCCTATTTACTCCACTGAATCATTGCATTCTGCCGTTGTGGAGCTCGTGGCAAAGAAGGGAGCCAAGATCCGATATACTACAATCCAAAATTGGAGTAAGGATGTCTATAACCTGGTAACAAAAAGGGCATACGCATATGAGAATGCCACAGTCGAATGGATAGACGGCAACTTAGGAAGTAAGCTTACGATGAAGTATCCAGGAGTATACATGTTAGGACGAAATGCTCATGCTGAGATAGTATCAGTGGCTTTTGCTGGCGCCGGTCAACATCAGGATGCTGGGGCAAAAGCAGTGCATTTGGCTTCCAATACTACGTCCCGAATTACAAGCAAATCTGTTAGTAAAGATTCGGGGAGAACGACATATAGAGGGCTATTGCATGTCGCAAAGGGTGCAAATGGGGTTAAATCTAATGTCAGATGTGATGCACTTCTCCTAGATGAAACTTCTAGAACAGACACTTACCCTTATGTAGAAGTAAATGAAGAGGATGCTACGATTTCCCATGAGGCAACTGTAGGCAGAATAGGAGAAGATCAAATATTCTACCTAATGAGCAGGGGATTTACCGAATCAGATGCATTGTCTCTCATAGTTGGAGGATTCATGGAGCCATTCACGAAAGAGCTCCCAATGGAATATGCAGTGGAGCTGAACAGGTTAGTCAAGCTCGAAATGGAAGGGTCAGTAGGCTAATTTCGATTTCATGAATTGCTAATGTGATAGGGTGAAATAGTATTGCCGAGCCTGTCATCTTTGAGCTTAGATGATATTCGTTCTCTATCGTCACTCTATGACGAGCCTGAATGGATGTATAATATGAGAGCGCAGAACTTCGCAAAGTACCAATCTCTTCCGTCCGAAATTTCCCCCTTATATTCCAAGTATTCCGACGTTAATCGACTTTATCCCGATCGCATAGAGCTACCCATTGCATCTAATGCATCGGAAGTAAGCGATTTTTTGGCGGATAGAGTGAATGATCTAGGCAAGGATGTCGGGCTAATAAGGGTCGGATCTACAATAATCAAGCTCAATCGAAGTGAAATGGGATCAGGAGGAGATGCTGTAATCATTGAGGACCTTGCCAAAGCGGTCAAAAGTCACGAGGGAAAAATCAAGGATTCACTACTGAAACATACAGGGGGGCACGACGAAGATAAGTTTTTGGCCCTTGAAGCGTCTGCTTTCAGCTCAGGGATTTTTGTTTACGTACCTAAGAATGTTGTTCTCGATAATCCAATTAGACTAGTTTGTGCGCTCAGTCAAGATAATTCGTCTTCTATCAGTCGCAATCTGTTTATTGCCGATGAAGGCTCGAAATGCACTATCGTTCAGGAATTATATTCTCCTAGCACTACTGTTTCTTCAAGTGTCCAGCAGGGAATTTTTGAGCTTACTGAATGTCACGTTGGTAATGGGTCTAATTTGGAAATGATAACCCTTGAAGCTCTAGATTCAAACAATATATCATTTTTGAACAAGAAAGCATGGGTTGAACGGGATGCTAAGATGTCCTGGTATCATGGTCTATTTGGAGGTCAAACTTCTAGAAGTAAAGTAGACAGTAACATGAAGGGCACAGGGTCCTCTGCGGAGGATGTTGAAATCATATTCGGAAATGCTACTCAATCCTTCGATATTACTTCGAACCTGAACCATATAGGTAGTCATTCCCGTGGTCGAGTGTTGGTTAAATCTGTAATGCGCGACAAATCAAAATCCTTGTTTAAAGGTATGATAAAAATAGGAAAAGATGCTAAAGCATCAGAATCCTACCTTGCTGGGCATGCTATTTTATTGGATAAGGACGCAAAATCAGATGCGATACCAGGCCTGGAGATCGAGACAAATGAGGTGAGAGCGACCCATTCGGCTTCAGTTGCACAACTTGATGAGGCCCAAATATTCTATTTAATGTGTAGAGGACTAGATAGAGACTCTGCAAAGCGTGAGATCGTTAGTGGTTTCCTAGAGCCGTTGTCAAGAAGGATGGGCCCCACTATCAGGGCATGGATTAACTACCTGTTAGAAAATAAATGGTCTGGAAAGCCTCTCATCCTTAAGGCCGGGGATGCTCTGGAACAGATGTTAGAAGTAGAGAGATCTAGATATAGGGAGTCACAGGATCTGTTCGAAAAGCACTATAAGTATCGGTAGAATTAGCCGAAATAGCCGAAATAACACCTAATCAATAGCCCTTCAGTACCTCCTTCAGCTTAATTCTTAGATTCGTCATGCTGATCGGCTTTATTATAAAATCTTTCACATCTATTGAGGGAAGTACCTTGCTGAATTCTTCTTTATTTATCTCAAATGCTGTTATGAAGACGATTTTCATCGAGGGATTTTTCTCTTTAATCTTACGGTATAACTCAAATCCATTTATTCGCGGCATTCGAATATCAGTCAGAACAAGATCGTAATAGTCACGTGGATGGCTATCTAAAGCTTCTAGCGCGTTCCAGCCGTTAGTAAAAGTCTCCACCTTGAAGATATCTTCAACTTTCTTAGCTTCGTCTTCTTTAATTTCTCCTAAGGTTGAAGCTTCTTCATTTTGTTGTACATCGGATATGCTCGTATCACTTGATGCCCCCGTTTCTGCAGCTGAGGATGAGGAAATTGGAGACTCGAGATCCCGCTTAATTATTCTGAGAATGTCCTTTTCGTCATCAACAACCATAATTCTAGGAAGCAAGTCCCTATCAAGATTGTTGATCATCACTATTCCAGAAAATTACTAGTATTTAATTTTATCAAATAACTAGTTGCATGACAGCCACATTTATACAGGGCTGCTCTTGTTGAATTTTGCCGTTTACTTTTCTAGCGCTCGTTTTCGCAAATTGCTAATTACTTGTGATCATAGTAGGGCGAAAGTTCACTCCTATGGGGAGGGAGAAATCTACTATCTATCAAACTTGTAATTCGAGGTAGACTGACTATCAGAGAGGATCATATCCACCTTTGTAATTCGAGTGTGGCCTGTTTGTGCCCTGTGATCACTAACGTCTGCGTGAAAAATGAAATGTGAATCACATTCTTGGCATATCCAAATCATTTTCAGGTCTTCGGGATGCATATATATGTACAAAACTGCCCTTAATTGGATTTAAGAGATGAGTAACATATCTCTTAGCAATCTTATCCTCCTTTAGCCCGTGCAAAAGGTTCATCATATTGCCTTAAAACAAAAATCACTTGAATATACTATCCGTATGCTATACTATGATTCAACATAAACATAATTTTTGTAAATCCACTATATAAGAAGTATATACTAATTCAAGGGGAGCGTAAACTTGAATGTAGCCCCTCTTACCTCATTATTCTCTGCCCAGATGGTCCCACCATGCGCTTCGACTATCTTTTTTGATATGAATAGTCCAAGTCCTGTTCCGTTCTCCGAAGATGAAACAAATTTAGAGAATAATTTGGGCATAATTTGACTCTCAATCCCTGAACCTGTGTCTTTGATCGTTATTTGTATTCCCTTTTTGATTCTAATCACACTTACTGAGATTTTTCCTTCATCAGTGAATTTTACAGCATTATCAATCAGATTTGTGATGACTTGAAGAATTTTAGCCTTGTCAGCAAAGATGTTACAATGGAACGGTTCGTAGATGATTTCCAAGTATTTTGAATTGGCAGACAATTGTCTTTCAGTCGTTTCTCTTATTGCCCTTTGAACAAGATGATCTACATCAAAGCTCTCTTTGCTGAGTTTGAGGGTCTTGCTTTCAATTCTGGTGACATCCAAGATATCTGAGGCAAGTCGATCTAGTCTTTTGGCATTGAGAATTATTGATCGAATTTGTTCTTCACCTACTAAGATACGACTCTGGTTCCCCTGAAATCTCTGGGAAAGGAATTCAGCTTCGCTTAGTATAGGAAGTATAGGAGTTCTGAGCTCATGTGCTGCTATATCTATGAATTCCTTCTGGATTCTATCATGTGCTTGCAATTGCTCGTTTGTCCCAGCCAATAGTCGATTTGATTCACCAAGAGAAACATTTGCGTTTTCTAATTCCTTAGTCCGTTCGCGGACTGCTTTTTCGAGTTTCTTATTCCATGATAAGATCAGAATCGCAATGCCCACAGCTATTAGCGCAATTACAATTATTATTTGGCTGCTCAAATTCTTTTGTTGTTCTATGACTTGTCCGACGTCAGTTGCCAAATTGTGCGGTGAGCCTAAAAACAATGTCCATATGTGCTTTCCGTCTACATTGATAGGCTGGTACGATATGGTCGTTGTGGTCCCATTGAAGGTAATGTCTTCGGCCCCTGGATTCGATTCCAATGAGCGTGTTAGAATTCCAATATACTCTGATTTCACTTGATCAGGAACAGTTGCCTGAAAGTCTTCGGATTCATAGTTTTTTCCGACTAAAGATTGATTACGGGCGTAAAGTATCGTACCGTTCTTGTCCATTAAGCCTACATTGCTAATAAATTCAGGTGAAATTTCATTCTGCAAAAATGCTCCTAGGGAATCCAGATTTACAACCGCAACCATGACACCATCGAATGATGTATTGTTCTCTGTGTCGCTTGTGTCGTTATTCTTTGTAGAGATGATTGGATATGAAATGTATAATCTTGGAAGCATATCCGGTGATTCAATGGCGTTACTGTAATAAGGGACGCGGGTAGTCTGAGGGATCCTGTAGAATTCTTGGTCGCTCAAATCAAATCCACTTTGCCCCTGTAATTCGCTTGTGTTCTGGCTGCTCCAGGCGACAAGTTTACCGTCTTTGTTCAACCAGTAGTACCCTTCGGTGAGATCAGAAGTGGAAGACTGTGTATTGTTAAGAAGTCTTAGACCAACATTCACCTGTCCATCATGGATTGGTTGTGAATTTGCCAATGATCTCAAATTGCTGGTTACGGATTGAAGGGTGTGCAGAAGGATCTGAGAGAGATCATGTGCTTCGATTCGAGCATTAGATCTAACGTCTACGGAGGCAATTCTTGCAATTTCGTCTGCAGTGTATGTCGAATATCTAAAGGTAATAATGGAGAGAGAAAGTCCTATAAGTGCAATAACAAGTATAAGTACAATATTCTTTCTTGAAAAAATAATACCCGCCAATGGTTAGTACAAAGTTAAAATACATTTCGAGTAGATAAGTCATGCCAAAAAGTTATACCAAAGTGGGGGAGGAGAGTGACCTGTCTTAAAATTATATAATCGTCAGAGCGCATATGAGTCCCATGAATTTTTGAGTGCTTAAACTTTTATAGACATATATTTCTAATATACATTCCACTATTGAATGTCCCTTCCAACGAAATGTTCACATCAGGAGAAATATTTCAGCTGTACGCTCTCACCCACCTCCATAATATCAGTTCAGGAAGGAAACGATGAATTTTTAGTTGGTGTATACTGTGAAACCCATAGCAGGGAGATTAAAAAGAAGCTAACTTTAGTACTGCAAAGAGACAAAATTCCAGGAAGGCACTTGAAAACAGAAAAATTGAGATTTGTATCAACTGAGTGTATACGTACGTGCGTTTCTGATCAGCTTATTTCCAAACGATCTATTTGCCTCGATGACAGCCACTTGTTGAATGAGAGGGAAGACTCTTAGCTAATCGGAATATAGTATTTGGAAAAAAATATTATTGGGCTTATAATGAACATCAGAGGTCTGAATAGACGGGATGGACCCCTTTGAAAAAGCTCTATTAGCATCGGTATATGTAAGTACTATCGAGCCAACTGTCAATTATGTTGACAGACTAAGTTCAAGAACGAATATACCAAAAAGTATACTTAATGAAAAAATAGAACACCTAATTTCCAATGGTTTGCTAGAGAAGGATAATCCGCCAACACTGACTTTCTTAGGGAGGGACGCCATAAAAGTAGTATTGGTAGGCGGAGTTTTTGATGTAATTCATCCCGGCCATATCCATACTCTCAAGGCAGCGAAACAGCATGGGGATGTCTTGGTAGTTGTAGTAGCTCGGACATCTACAGCGGCCAAAATAAAGAAGGGGAGAAGGGTCTATCATGGTGAGAATTTGAGAAAGGAACTGGTTTCATCCCTCTCATTTGTGGATCTAGCTATAATTGGGAGTAAAGTATCATTATACGATACGGTAGAGCGGGTATCACCGGATATTATTGCTTTAGGCTACGATCAGATCCACAGCGAGAAGGAAATCTCTGAGAACTGTAAGGATAGAAACTTGACAGTAAGGATCATTAGATTAAACACGCCGGTTCCAGGCATCAAGAGTTCACAGATTAAGGATGAAATGGGGAATTCAATTTATGGTATCTAACTGGCCTCGAGTTGAGGACCGGTTGGGGCCATAGTTACAAGAACCTTGACAAAGTCTCCATTCTTGATTCTTAATGAATCCTTGATACAAACAGGTGCAATCACTTCCAGCATGCTATTATCGTAGTGAGTCCTCTCCAAAACAATAACCGCAGCTCTATCTAGAGCCCCATCATTTAGGATAGCAGGATAACACTTAACCCATCCATAGGATCTTGAAGAATCAGTGAATCCTCTAATGAATATTGAAGGATAGTTGTCCATCATACTTCTCATCCGCATGGATGATTGATTGAGCAGCTTCAAGTTTAATGTTCCAGCGTAAGGTTCATAGCCAAGTTTTTCATTAAATTGACTTCGATAGCCATTCAACGACATGTAGTATGCTCCCTCTCCCATGCCCGAAACAACCTTTCCATCCAATTGCAAGTCTGATCTGTCAAGGACTTCCACAGAACTCTTGATAGTCTCATGCAAATTAATTACTTCGTCAACCCCCCTGTCAGTAATCAATATCCTGAATTTCTGACCTGCTTTTGTTCGTTCTAGTAATCCTGCCTTCTCTAATTCTACAAGATACTTCGAAGCAGATTGTTGGGACCTATTAATAATATTACCTAGTTCTGTGGTCGTGATCTCAATACATGCTCCTCCTTTTCCGAACTTCAACAATTGTGCTAAAGTGAAGATGAGTTGCAGGTTAGGATGCATCTAATTGGGGATACCCAATTCTTCAAAAGTATGTACTTTGACCGTAGATGGCTTCTTGCTCGCAGTGGTTCGATGACCCACAACGTATTCAATTCCTGCTCGATCGGCAACATCTATGAGCCTCTGAGTAACGATCCCATCCAGAACAAGAAATTTTCCGCCTTCACTATCCCCTAGCTGCTTTACAATATCTGAAACAGGCACCTTCACTATGATCCTCATTGAATCGTCCAGTAGCACCGCTTCCAAAGTCTCATTTATCTCAGAAAACACATTTTGGACCTTTAAAACCATCTCTTGGTCATGTTCAGCTTGCAAAGTCTCCTTTCCCTCATGGTCGGCGATTCTGGTTGAACGCCCTCCATAGGTGTGAGGACCAGCTTCTGGTTCATCTCCGTGTTTTCGATAATCGTGTTTCGTGTCATGTGACTGTTGACTCGAAGTGGACCTGGGTTGGTGTACGACAGCCGGATGACTAACAGCTTCACGCAAAATCTCAGCAATCTCGAGGGGGGTGCATTCTTCAACCTCTCTCCCGTTCGGAGCTCTGAGCACCTTATCTATCTTGACTAGGCCATGCAGTTCTTTTAAAATAAGATCGCCCGCCCTATCTCCATCAAGAAATGCTACAACTCTTTTACCTTCAGTTAATTTAATTATACTTTCATCGACTTTTGCTCCTTCTATTGCAATTGCGTTGTCGAAACCAGCCCTAAGTAAGTTTATGACATCTGCTCTTCCTTCAACCAAAATAATCCAATCAGAATCAAAAACGCCTGTGCCACAAGCCAGCTGTGCTTTCCCAAATGCCGTGAGCTTACCAGGTTTGCTTGCATCATATACGTCCTTGAGCATTTCTTCCCCCTCGCTAATAGTCTTGGTTGCCCATTCTTGGACTATCCTTTTTGCACGGTCTACGATAATCTTTTTCTTTATTGCCCTGATGTCGTCTATCCCAACAAGGACGAATTTAGCCTGGAACGGACCCACCTTATCAATACTTTCAATTGCAGCCGCGATCAACGCTGCTGTTGAGATATCAGTACTCATGGGTATGACAGCGTCTCCCTTTGCGATGTTGGATCTCGTATCAACATTTACTTCAATTCTTCCTACCTTTGAGACTTTCTGTAATTCATTCAGGTTCATCTCCGGTCCTAGAAGGCCCTCTGTCTGTCCAAAAATGGCGCCGATTATATCCGCCTTCTCTACCAGCCCATCTACTTCGAATTTTAATTTAACGTGATATTTAACAATACCTGTATTAGGCAATCTCATAACCTCATTATTATTAAGTGAATGTAAGGTGAGCTGGCCAGAATATAAGTGCTTTGAAGGAGCAAACTCAACATTTGTGATTCCTAAGCTTGTTTCTTCTGCGCGAGATACAACAAAAATGTCAAGAATAATTAGGCAAAAACTTTGATCCCAACAAGTTCTGGTAGGATCCTATGTCTTCAATGTGACGGACTTTTCCATTCGTGATTTCGCATAATTTCTTTTTGTAGTTTAGATTTACATTGTTACCTCTTTGTTGAAGGAGAGAGACCAGTCTGCTCGTCAAATATTTTCCTGTTCGATCCATATCCAATAAAAGAATAATCTTTTTATCTCTAATTTGATGACTGTCGACAAAATTTAAAACTCCTTTGAATCTATTATATTCAGTAACAGTACCAACAAACCCCAACTTTGAGAGAGCTTCCGAATCACGCTTCCCTTCTACGACAATTATGGAACCTTTTTCTGACTCATGGTTTAAAGAGCGAATAAATTCATTAATCCTCTCTAGGATAGCCGGATCGATATTTCTGAAAACCATGCTGTGAAAAAAAGCAATCGCCTTTAAAAGGATACGTTTGTACCAAGGGCTCTGGTTCCTTTTTTTCAAGATCTCTTATGAGATAAAAATAGGATTATCCAAATAAGGGAGGATAGCATCATTAATTCTTGAGGGCAAATCATAATTGGTTTTCTCATCAATGGAAATGAATATCGCAGGTGCCGAGTGGTTCATAATAGTTTTTGTGTTCATTATCCTTTTCTTTGGTTCAAAAAACTTGCCTTCGTTCTCAAGGACGATTGGTAAAGCCATGGCAGAATACCAAAAAGCAAAAGGTGGAATTGAAAGGGAAATGTCGTCGGCAAATCTCCCATCGATTGTCCCAAAAATTTCTCCCCTTTCCTCTGAGCGAGAAAAACTTGAGATAATTGCAAAGTCATTAGGGATCGATTACCAAAACCTATCCGATGACACCCTGCGTGATATGGTTTCTAGAAAGCTTCAGGAAACCAGCTAAATGCAAACCAAGTGATTCTAATGCGGGCTCGATTAAGCAATTTAACACTTAAATACACCAAATTTTGCTGATGATCTAATGTCAGAATCGCTTAATCCATTTGAGGTTGCTGTAAAACAGCTAGACGAGGCCGCAAAGCTGGCCAAACTTGACAAGGGAATGAGGGATATTCTCGCGAGCCCAAATCGTGTCTTGACAGTAGCAGTTCCAGCAAGGATGGACAATGGAGAGATAAAGGTTTACACCGGGTTCAGATCTCAACATAATTCTGCGAGAGGGCCTTACAAAGGTGGGATCCGATACCACCCTCAGGTTACCATTGATGAGGTTAAGGCACTATCTATGTGGATGACCTGGAAGTGTGCTATTGCAAACATACCGTATGGCGGTGGCAAGGGAGGCATAATTTGCAACCCAAAAGAGCTTTCAGAGAATGAACTTGAAAGGATTACAAGAAGATATGCCTACGCGATTGCAGATATCATCGGGCCTTTGACTGATATTCCTGCCCCCGATGTCTATACGGGGGGAAAGGAAATGGCATGGATAATGGATACTTATTCGGCACTTAAGGGGAATTATTTGCAACCCGATGTAATTACGGGTAAACCCCTCGCAATCGGTGGCTCTCTTGGACGCAATGAAGCCACTGGTCGAGGTGTTTCAATTACTGTTCGAGAAGCCTCAAAAAAGCTTGGCATCAATCTAAAAGGTGCTCCAGTTGCTATTCAGGGGTTCGGTAATGCGGGACAATTTGCTGCTAATCTTCTAGCCGAAATGGGGATGAAAGTAATTGCAGTGTCAGACTCCAAAGGTGCAATTCATAATCGGGACGGAATAAATGTCGATTCACTTCGCAGTCACAAATTGAAGAAAGGTACAGTCACGGATTTCCAAAGTGCCAGTTCGATAGATGATAGCGAGCTTCTGGAACTTGAATGCACTGTGTTAGTTCCAGCCGCGTTAGAAAATCAGATTACACGATCCAACGCTGGAAAGGTGAAAGCAAAGATAGTTGCGGAAGCAGCAAATGGACCTACTACTCCAGATGCTGATGATATTCTGTTTGGTAACAATGTTTTGGTCATTCCAGATATTCTTGCCAACGGAGGTGGAGTAACAGTTTCTTATTTTGAATGGTTACAAAACCTGCGGAGAGAGTACTGGAGTGAGGACGAAGTAAATTCTAGGCTGGATTCTAACATCTCGTCTGCATTCAACGATGTATATAGCAATCACAAAGAATTCAACGTGAATATGAGAAAGGCTAGCACATTACTTGCAATAAATAGGGTCGTGGAAGCTGTGAAAATTAGAGGGCTATGGCCGTAGCTCCACTTGCTGTCTATTTTGTTGTTTTTATCACTCGGTACTGAATGAATGCCCGCAAGAGCAACTCTTGGTGACATTAGGATTGTTAATTTTAAATCCTGATCCCATCAGACTTTCTACATAATCAATATTGGCACCACTCAAATGTCTCTGGCTGTAGGTGTCTACCAAGACCTTCACACCGTTTTGCTCAATTATGCTGTCGTCATCATCAGGCTTTTCTTCGAAACCCATTCCATACGATAGACCAGAGCATCCTCCACCTGACACATAAACACGCAAGTAGAGATTAGTATTACCTTCTTGCTTCATAAATTCAGCTACCTTCTCTGCAGCCTTATTCGTTATAGTTACGGTTTGACTCTGCTGTGCACTTTCCATGTCAAGAAGTACGTCAGAATAAATATAATAACTTTTGCTTGAAAATAACGAACATTTTTTATATATGAATCAGTAGTCACTGGAATACCACTCGTTATACAATCAAGAAGATCGCACTAGTTGCCATTTCGAAAGGCTTCCAGCAGCCGTAGACCAAGTTGAAACAAAGTCGTACACTGGGATATTTTTGTTTTCTATTGCTGCGGCTATTTTTCGAGTAAACGGACCTCCCATTGCGCCCACCAAAATGGGTTTCTTCTTCAACTCTTGAAACCCTGCGAGGACATCTACGATCGTCTCCTCTAAGGGATCATCTTGAAACACGAACCAAGGCATTATGATATCCACATTCGGGTCATCCATAAAGGCCTGAATAGCGAATTTGTAGTCGTCAGCTGTAGCTGAGCCTGTCACGTCTAAAGGGTTTCCGAGAACATATGTTGCAGGATAATGCTGCCTGAACGAATTCATAGTCTCATCAGAAAGAGTGGCTAGCTTTAGTCCGAGATCTTCAAATCTATCGATAGCCGCTATAATCGGCCCAGCCCCATTAGTAACCATGGCAACCTTGTTGCCATGCGGTACAGGCTGCCACGCCAAAGCCTTAAGTGATCCGGTAAGTTCCTCGTAGCTATCTACAGAAACTATGCCAGATTGTTGGAATGCCCCCTTAACGACTCCGAAGGAACCTCCCAATGAACCTGTGTGGGACGCGGCCTGAACTGCTCCCCTTGCCGTCCGGCCATTCTTGAAGACTACCACAGGTTTCTTGTATTCAGAAATCACTCTCTTTGCAGTATCTACAAATTTTCTGCCGTCTCCTAATCCTTCGACGTACAAACCGATTACATCAGTATTGGGATCTTGTGCTAAGTACCATATCATATCTGCTTCATCCACATCGGATCGGTTTCCGTAAGAAATCATCTTACTTGTTCCGAATGTATCTGAAGTCTCCATAAAGGCAATTCCAACCGTTCCACTTTGAGAAAGGAACGACACTTTTCCATTTTTGGGACGAACCATTCTTGCATGCCCTTGAAAAGCACAGTCTAAACGATTTTCGCCATTAAACACCCCAATACAGTTAGGGCCTATGATCCTTATACCAAGGTCCTGAGAAAGTTGCTTTATTTCCTGTTCTATTTCAGCCCTTTCTCCTCCAAGTTCTTTACCCCCGCCTGAGATAATGACCATGTTGTGAATTCCTTTTATTCCACCGGCCTTAAGGAGAGCTGGAACAAACTTTAGATCAACCGTAACTATAACGAGGTCAATTGGTTCCTGGATCTCATCCAAGCCCTTGTAAGCCTTTAAACCCATTATTTCGGGATATCCCTTGGCGTTTACGGGGAAGATCTTACCCTTGTAATCATGTTTAGAAAGACTCTCAAGAACCGAGTTTCCAATTTTACCTGCTTCAGGAGACGCTCCAATCAAAGCGATGGATTTGGCGTTAAAGAAAACATCCATGTAGCTGGAATTTGGCTGAGCGGTTGATATTACACTGTTATCCGGTTCGTTTTTGAGTAGAATTTTTGCGTCAACGATATAGTAATTGTCTGGATAAACAGTCATTGGGTTAAAATCTACGCTTTCAAAGTAGGGAGCCATGTCCACTCCTAAGCTACCAATCTTTACCAGCGCTTCTGCCACCATCTCCAAATTGACTGGTCGACTGCCTCTAAACCCCTGAAGAATTTGTTTTCCCTTAAGTCCCTCCAACATCTCCAGAGCATCTTGTTTGTCAATCGGCAGGACCCTAAAACTGACATCCTTGAATAACTCTGTATACACTCCGCCCAGTCCACACATAATTACTGGACCAAACTGAGGGTCGTTTTGTAACCCTACTATCAACTCTATGCCTGGAGGCACCATCTTTTCAAGTAAGATCCCTCGTACCTCAAAGTCCTTTCTTAGCCTGTCGTACATGTCATTAAAGGCGTTCAGTACCTCACCCTCAGAAGCAAGCCCTGTTTTTACGCCCTTGACTTCTGTCTTGTGAAGTATCATAGGGGAAACAACCTTCGCCACCAGAGGGAATCCAATGGTGGCACCTTCCTTTGTTGCCTGCTGGGCATTGTTTACCATAACATAAGGGGGGACCTGAAGACCGTACTCGGAAAGGATCTGCTTTGCCAGATCCTCAGTGACTACCTTGTGCGGACTGGATATGACCTCTGAAAGAACTCCTAGAACTCCTTTCTTATTGCTCATGAGATAAAGTGGGAAACTTTGTGGCTTCTAATTAACTTTACTTGGACAAGCAAGACCCGATTGTATAGATCTCCATAGAGCCAATGCCAAATAAATAACTGGCATTCAAAGACAATTCATGGTCCTGGTCCCTAGAATCAAATATTAGAGTTACTTTATTGCAGCAATAATTACTGCTCCTCCTAACATATGCTTTGTAAACTGGACTTCTGAAAACTCCCTCTCCAGCATCTTCTTAAGTTCTGAATTCTTTGGCCATCGTTTGTAAGTTCCGTATAATGCCCTGAACCCTAGCCCTTTGCTGCCCGCTACCGCGAAAGCCAGAAAACCCAAAACATATTTCAGATATATACTGACGAGAGCATTCAGGAAGACCTGGTCCGGCTTACCAAGATCTACAATCAGCAGTCTTCCATTAGGCTTCAAAATGCGGTGAAATTCAGCTATCGCATCTTTAAGATGAATAGCATCCCTCAATGAATATCCACATAATACTACATCAAAGATATTGTCTCTGAAGGGTAAATATTCAAAAATACCTGAGGATAACTCTATACTCAAATCAAATTCTTCTCCAAGTGATCTCCCAACCCGAAGCATTTCGATAATTGGGTCATACAGAATTACCTCCAGATCCCCATTCATTTCAATTTTGGCCAACTTAGACATATTACCAAAACCAGAACCCGCATCCAATACCCTATCTCCGAATTTTAGCTGTCTATTTATACACATTCTCCTATACTCGGCGTCCTTGCCAAGAGAAATCACTCTATTTACTCTGTTGTAAATGGGAATGATACTCCTTAGTGTCGAGATAATATCAGGCCAGTATGTTTTGCCTAGACCGGACATCGTAACCTCCAATCAGTGCATGAAGAATATTATCTTTCTCAGAAACTATGCACAGAACAATTCGAGGTTACTAATACTCGAAAATTTCAAGGTGGTTAGCTTCAGATTCCAACAACGACAAAACGACCACTGATTTTAAAAGAGCATAGCCAGCAGAACCCCCCAAATGTTGATTAATGACATGCCAGAATATAGATCTGTGCCAATTACTGCTAACGAATATGTCTGTGGAGACTGTGGATCTCAGTTGCTCCATGAGAACCCAAATACTCTTCAGAGCATGATAGAAGTACATACTCAGTTGTGCCCAGTGAAAAGGCAAAAGACTTTGCCGGGTCAAATGGTATCATCAAAACCTTCTCCTCCCAACAAGGCATTAGCACAGCAACCAGCTTCAGCGTCAGTTGCTGCTCCTAAACCTCAAGCAAGCCAAACCCCCGACATGAAAGTTCCGGCATCGGGAGGAGGAGCAACAACTATATCTTTAACGGGTAGCGGAACAGGTTATTCTAAAGTTGAAGGTCCAATTGATCCTGATTTTAAATCAAAGCGAAGTGTTGTTGGAACTTTCCAAGGCATAAAGGTCTGGAGTGAAGTGGATCCTCCTGGACGATTAGGTATCTGGGGTTCAGAGGTTACAGTAGATTATGATATCTGTGTTGCAGATGGAGCTTGTATCGAAGCTTGTCCTGTAAATGTTTATGAATGGCTTGATACTCCTGGACATCCTGCCTCTGAAAAGAAACCATTTATGATTAGAGAAAAGGATTGCATATTCTGTATGGCATGCGAGAATGTCTGTCCTCCTCAGTGCGTAAAGATATTCAATAAAGGCTAACAGTAAGAAAAAACGCCTGATCGTCCAAAACTAGTTCAATCAAGACGTTTCCCAGACCTGAGAGTGTCTTTGTAAATAAATATCAACTATGAGGCGCTAAATTCTCTGCTGGATCTAGTGAATGTATAGCCTGGTATTATATCAGTGGAGCGTTAGACAAGGGGATGCTAAGATGTATTAAATACCATCATATTCTCAAGCAGGTAACTATGATTTGATAAACCATGAAAAGGCTGGGTCAGCTACCCTAGTTCTTTCTTCACAGATCAGAGTATTTATTCATCATCCCCCGCTTGCTATTTACTTGGAAACGAAGAGCTCTTTGCTGTATAATTATATTAATTAAACCAATCAGATTTCATCACTCTCCGCTTTAAATACCGTTCTTAAATCAGCTTTAATACCATGTCGCTCGAGAAGATAGTAGCCACTATCGAAGCCAAGGGAACTGAGGGTATCAAAAAAGTAGAACTTCGGCGGGAATTTCAGGAAGTGGAAGAGATTGATTCTATGCTCCAGGAATTAGTTAGAACTGGAGAAGTATTCATTGAAAGGAAAGGTAACTCATTTTATTGTTGGCACAAGAATCACTATTTGCAGAAATTATTGAGCACGGATCAAAAATTTTCGCTTTTATATGCCTTGATAAATTCCGTGCAATATTCACTAAATACCAAATTCGATTCGCTTAACGCGAGTTTGGATACCGTTACCAAACAAGTGAGAGAGATAACAGAGGAGATAAAAGTTCTCTCTAGTTCTGAGCAGAGATATATTGGTCAGAATGATCTAATCCCTCAAAA
>DASSCH010000173.1:0-11438 GCA_035697905.1 Nitrososphaeraceae archaeon | reverse complement strand
ATTACAGAAGTCCTTAAAATCAGATCTGAACAAAAGGCTTTAATTTTTTTATGCCTTAGCATCGCGGTCGTAACAACTCTTGCTTCTACTACCTATGTTAGTTTTGCAACCCCGGATAATAATACATTAATGCAACCCATGGGAACACAAAATATGACAACAAACGCCACAAATATCGTACTAGTCCACGGTGGGTGGGCTGATGGATCTGGATGGTACAAACAAATTCCAATTCTGGAACAAGCAGGACACAAGGTTATAGCTGTTCAACTTCCACTTCATTCTCTATCTGACGATGTCGAAACTGTAAAACGCGCTATTTCGCATATTGGTGGACCAGTAACCCTTGTGGGCCATTCGTATGGTGGAGCAGTAATTACGAATGCCGCTTATAATAATCCTAACGTCACGGGGCTCGTTTATATTGCTGCCTTTGCTCCAGATGAAGGCCAATCATTGTCGACTTTTGTCAACCCAGCAAACTTCCCGAAAGAACTCTTCATGCCTGACAGTGGTGGGTTTATTTACCTAAATCCAAAAATATTCAGAGAGAATTTTGCTCAAGACGTTGATCCTGCTGAGGCCAACATTATGGCAATTACACAGAAACCTTTCCATCAATCGAACTTTGTTGCACCATCTGGTCCTCCCACATGGAAGGAATTACCAACCTGGTATCAAATTTCCGACGCCGACCTAATGATACCTCCAGATGTCCAGCGTACCTTTGCCCAACAAATGAATGCTACTACTCTTAATCTTAACGCTAGCCACGCATCGTATGTATCACATCCAAATGAAATAGCTGACTTCATACTAAATGCTACAAAAGGAAAGTAAATTGGTGACTTAGAAAAGGTTAGTAAGCACAAAAACAACTTTATAAACTCCGTCGGATTCTCCCATTTTTTTAACTTTACAAAAAAAATAGACAGTAGGCCGGATATGACGACCATAGGTGACCACCATCTGACCTACTATCCCATATCAACAGTAATCTTTCACAAAGAATATGAGCGTATATGCATTCGGCGATTAATATTTAAACTGGGCTTAACTAATATTGGCTACGTCAGTTTTCTTCTAGGGAAAATTGAATAATTTCACTCTGGGTTAGATGATTGATACTTACCAGCCCCGGTATTATTTTTATAATATATCATACAATAGGTTGTCCAAAATAACCGCATGTTACTAATATAGCAAATTTCATGAGTTTTGAGATTTCTGGATAAACTTTTTCCACATGACGAATCCTACTTCCAGAATTGAAAATAACTTAAAAAAATTACTTTAGCTCAATAGTTACCATAATCTAAAGATCCTATGATGAGGATGGTCCCTCAGATCAAGAACTATCTGAAGTGCACATATAAATGCCAAAATAGACATCAGAACCACTGGAAGTAGGTACAAGCCTAGAATCGCTAAAGAAATTACACCGATGGCAGAGATAATCCTATACGTGGCCCATTTTTTCCTTGTCTTGCGTTCGATATCAGAATCTTCTACTGCTACAAGATGAAGTATAGCCTGAACTAATAAACAGCCAGATACTGAAACACAAATCAGCCGAAGATCTGAAAAGGGTAACGGGATTTCTTGGTTGCTTGATGCGACTTGTTTTATGCTAATCCCAATTGCCGCAAGTCCAACCACTAGCGGAAAGTGAATATACAACCAAATATAGTATACTCCTCTTTTACCTTTTTCAGTAGCCGCTCTTATGGCAGAACCGCCTATGTTATCAAAGTATATCCACCACAGACTAAATGGAATACTTAGTCCTAGACCTACTGACAATGATGAATAAATATCCCATTGATGACCAGCAAGACCAGCAACTACTCCTAAAATTGATTCGCCTAATACGATAATAACAAAAAGTCCCATCCGTTCTGGTAAATGGGATATATTCGGTGCGAACTTGATGGCCAATTGGCCAGCCAAAAATGGCGTTATGAAATCTATGGCCAAGCCTATTCCCCATAAAATGAATCGTAAGGGTGGTGGTACAAACGCTGACACTACCCATAGTGTAGCGGAAGATGCAAAGCAAATCGAGTACCTTTCTGTCAAGGGTCGCGCAAGGGGAATACGCCGTCCAATCCGAATATACTCTATAACTAGAAGAGATCTAATAGCCGCGTATGAAAGAGCAAAACCAGCAGAGGTTTCACCAAGTCCATGTGTAACATTTACAGCCATGGCGGCTGCTCCCATCATCTGTAGTAAAGTCAATATTCTATGCGCCAGGTCGTCTGTACCAAATCTTGAAGCAAAAAAAGTAGCCCCAATCCATGCGAACCATACAGGAATGAAAAGTGCAATAAAACTTAGTACCCCTGTCCAAGAAATATCGTGACTTAGATTTTCTGATAATTGAGATACTACTGCTACAAAAACTAGATCTTGGAATAGCTCAAGCCATGAAGCATGACGTTCCTTTTCTTCTTTTCGCTCAGCATTACCAGGATTGTTCATTTTCATTGAATATCTAAAAATACTTTTTTGATTCGAATAAGGAATATACCTCTTGCATAATTAGTCACATCTCTTCGCATGAATATAAAATTAGTCAAGCCTAGACCATCCCTTCGGCTGGCTGAAGTAGGTAGAGCATTTTAAGAGCTGCGATAAGTAACAGCATACATCATCATTAGATCAGCTGAACGGTCTCCCCTTCCTGGGCCTGGACTTCGGAGGCTCCAATGTCAAATCATAAATAGGAATTAAGTCGAATCTAAATCTCACAAACAAACTGAAAATGATCAGTCCCTCACTTATTTGGAATTCTCATTTCTTTAGTTCGTCCTCTCTGGTTCCTTGCACTTCTGATAAGAAGAATTGCAAATGCAATTGATGATACTGCGATCAAGGCAGCAGTCAAGAAGGTAAGAGCATATGATTCTGGTGATAGGAACGAGGTTGAAATATTGTTTATCTCAGATTCTACCAATACTTGGTTTGCTTGCATAGTACGTCCCTGCGATTACAGGTCTGACCGAGGCTCCTATAAGATAAATTAGAAGATTCATTCCCAACGATATTCCACTAAATTGTTTTGGGGTTGAAGTCAGCACAACATTCACCGAACCAATTTGCATCAGAGTTAATCCCATAGCCACTAAGATTAGCACAGCAGCTATTGAGGCTTCTGTTGAATGAAACCTCTAGTTCTGTTCTCTCAATACGGGGATTAAAGAATAAATAGTTTGGAGTTGGATATATTGACTGAACTTGACCAGTAATGGCGACTAATATTGGAGGATGGCTCTAAGGTGTTAAGGTCGATAAGGTCCAAAATAGGCTTAAAAATAGGACTTTTAGTGATAATTCAAATTGCCTTTGTTATCTGTAGCTTTAGTATACTTTCCTATCATGAATCACAAGGTACGCATTTAGGAAACTCAATAAATATTGCAGGAAAAAATCGATTTCTAACTTCTAATCTTCTACTACAGATTTCAGAATATTTTTCCCAAGAAGGTAATTACAGTGACCAATCTAAAATAAGATCCGCAATGAGCCAACTTGAATCCAACATCTTGGCATTAAAACAAGGAGGAATGATATCAGATATCGATTTAAGGCCCTTGCCACCAGTGTTCTTGGAAGATTGGAATACAATCTACCAGGAATGGGTCTCCCTAAACGGGACCTTGACAAACAGTGTCATGCAACCTACTGAAAGTACCAATTTGGCTCCAGCGACAGCATTGGCATCTAATCAAGCTTTAAAAACAACAATCGAAAACGGTGCATTATCATTACTGAATTCATCTAATGCGTTAGTTACAGAACTCGGAGAATACGCAAGACTCAGTTCACAGAATTCAATGATTCTACAGGGGATATTTGCAGTTTTAAATATTGCAGTTGCAGCTGCAGTACTATATCTTGTTTTGAGAATCTTAAGACCAATATTTGATTTGACCTCTGCGACATCTGAAGTAAGTAAAGGAAATTTAGATGTATCAGTTAAAAGCAAAGGAAGTGACGAGCTTTCAATTCTTACAAAGTCATTTAATTCAATGGTAAAATCTCTAAAGAGCTATATCATGAAACAGAATGAATTAACAATCCAATTAGAAGATACAAATGAGCAATTAAAGTATAGAGACAAGTTAAAAGATGAATTCATAAACGTAGCAGCGCATGAGCTTCGGACACCTATGCAGCCGATACTTGGACTTACTGAATATCTTCATTTGACAAAGGTAGGTAGTAATGGTAACGACAGTACATCAATGACCGTACGGCAAGAAGAATTAGTACTTGATATTATTCTTAGAAATTCAAAAAGGCTAATGCAGCTTACTGAAGATATACTAGATGTTACTAAAATTGAAAGCGGATCCTTTCTCTTAAAGAAAGTAAAATTCGACTTCAATGAGATGATTATTGAAATCTTGAATGAATGTCATCAAACAATTAACTATCACAAAGAGAATGTTTCACTTTATTATGAAGGCAATAAAGATGATAAGATAATAATCCAAGGGGATAGAAACAGGCTGTGTCAAGTAGTTAATAATCTGCTAAGTAATGCCTTCAAGTTCACAACCAAGGGAAGCATAAGAGTTACTATTGATCGATATGTTCACAGCAACAAGATTATTTTTAAAATAAAGGATACAGGAATTGGAATACATCCAGATATATTGCCAAAGCTTTTTACAAAATTCGCAACAAAATCTGATACGGGAGGAACTGGATTGGGTCTATTTATCTCTAAAAGTATAATTGAAAAACATGGCGGCAGGATATGGGCTGAAAACAATAATTTCAATGGAAACACGGGAGCTACTTTCGCATTTATCCTGCCAATCTCAGAGTCAAGTTAGTTCAATGATATGGTCTAGCGACAGTAACTGAAAGAGTCAAACTATGAACCTGGACCCCGAGAATGATGAAGACATGTGTAAGTGCGCTAGCGCTGGAAATGTAAAACGGCAACAAGTCTGATCCTAACTTTATAGCTGTGTGATCCATTAATCGACCAACTCCATGATTAACTGTTAGGAGTAAAGTTGAGTATCTGATAGTTGGTCGGAGTTGACCCGACTACCGGCACAAACTTAGGTTGGTCGGTGTTTCCCAGTACCCATATTATACACTGATCAACTCCTTTTTTATAAATACAGATTTGTTAAAAACTTGTCTTTTGTTTGAACCTAATGAGTAGCAGCGCAACTGAGATTCGTATGAGGTTTTAACATAAGCATTCATTATGAAAAGTCATAGCGATTTTTAAGCAGTGCTAATCTACCTCGCTACCTATCTAGCATATGTTGAAGAAAGAAACATTACAAACCATGTCCACTGGCTACGGCAGCAGCATAGATGCGCTGCATGATTTACAAAACTCTTGTCAAATAGCCGAAATGAACTCGAGTCTGTCGCATTTAGGTAACGGGGTTGCATATTCATTTGTAGAAGTGACATGTAGTGATGGAATACAGTACGGTTTGCAAGCGTACGGGAACGAAGCTTTAGAGCTATACAGCGCGGCTTTTCAAGAGCTCTCTAAAATAACTCTAAATAAGAAGTGAAAGTTATTTTTCTCCCGTAGTCCCAACCGTCGGTTTGAGAAGCGGCTCAAAGATCTTCCAAGCTTCAGATTTCCGTGTAATTCACACATGAACAATTGGATAATATCATTTACATTAGGTATCATATTTGTTACCACAATAACATAGGTTCTGTCGAAACAGTAGATTCCAATTTATTGGCATAAGAATTATGTATCAGATGAAGGTGAATAGAGGGGCCTCTCTTGTGGACAGCCCAGTATGTATGATTATGATGTATCTAATGCTAGGGAGCAAGTGACATTTCCGGTGTTTAATGCATTTCCAATCATCTTATTGTGCTTCGTTACGGATTTTAGGTCAAGTTTAACTTCGGCGTTCTAGGCTTTCCATCCTTAAAGATAGTTCTAGGCAAATACTTCATTGAAAAAGATGCCGCACTAAGCAAGACTGGCTCAAACCCTTTACCCAAATCAGTCAGGCTATACTCTATCTTGACAGGATATTCAGATACAATTTTTCTCCTTACTATTCCTAGGTGTTCCAGCTCACGTAACCGTTCTGTAAGAACTTTTGGAGATATACCCTCAATATTTTCCATGAATCGATTAAACTGTTTATGCCCTCTGAACATCTCTCTTATTATTAAGACTGTCCATCGTTTTCCAATAATTCTAAAAGTCGTTTCTATTGGGCATGATTTGAGTTCTGGCATATTATAGACTGATTCTATAATAGAACACATGGTATCTGTCACTTATCTCATCACTTCCTTCTTGGTAACTAACTATGGATCTGGTTACGTGAGACTTATAAACTATACTTTTGATACCTAGTATGTTAATGAATCCTTTATTCGAAAGCACGAAACAAATACAGTGCAATAAAACGACTTCCATCCTTGTTGCTGTTCACACTTGAAGAGTCTTAGGCCTAGCCTTTCTTTGGGGAGTGTCCCAAGGAATCTTACCACCAGCCTTTGGCATACCTGCCGGAGTAGGAGATGTGATGATAGGAGTGACAGCAATCCCTTTTGCCTACTTCTTGAGAAGAGGCTATAGTTGGTCCAAATACGCCCTCATAATTTGGAGTGTTCTAGGCATCGCTGATCTAGTCAATGCGGTAAGTCTGGGATTAATCACGGCCCCAGTTTTTCCAGGTTCTACCATGACAACATTCCCATGGATTCTAGTACCTACTTTGGGCGTCCCACTTGCTTTGCTTCTACATGGAATTACCCTTTACCGTCTACGATATACTAGAACTCTTTCTCCGACCTGAGTCAAAAGCCATTCATTACTTTTTTTTGGTTTTGAACCCATCTCTCGCTCAAATGTGATAACTTAATAAGGAAGTATCCTGAACGGTACTGTCACTTGTGGACGAATTTGGTTAAACTGTATTTTTCATCTTGCCATCCAACACTTGCATACTATCGATTACCAATGATCAAGTTTTCCGCACTGGAGATGTGTATCATGCTATTCTCGAAAGATCACTTGAGGCATAGGATAAATCAAATTTAAAACCCACATCAGCTTCGATCGCAGGGTCATGAATACCATACTCATTGACAATCCCTTCGTCAACAGCTTCAACGATCGCCAAACCGTACGTTCCCTTTGGATCAGCTACGGGCCCGAAGACGAGTACAATTTTTTTGTCAGTCAATTCTTTCCAATATACGACATGCTCTTGCATTATTTTCATTTCCATGCTTGTAATGTCTTGTGGAAATGTGGTGCTTGTAATGTCTTGTGGAAATGTGGTGCGAGGAGAGATTAATTTGTAAAGAAAGTAAGTCATATAACTCTAAACGTTATTTTAATATTAAAAACATTGGATATAGATCAAACAGACAAGAGGCAACTGCCAGGATACGATCATATCATAATCTATTAATCATAAATCAGAAAATATGCAAACTATCAGTGTATCATGGCTTTGCTTCCTTAAGGATGCATTGAAATGAATTATTAGAATGTGACATATGCAGTATCAAAGGTTATCACTATCAGGCCAGCCATTGCGGTAGACAATAAGTGTGATGATTTGAGATTCTAAGAGAATTACCTTAATTCTTGAGAAAGAAGACTGAAAAAGTTGCTAGTCTCAGAATTTGCACTAGTGGATTAAACCACAAATATGATCATTGTTTCAGTCTTTGACATACTTAATATTTCCATCCGTCGATCTAGATTCTGTTTTTATCTTAATCACTAACGTATTGCTCGCTCTGTTGAATATTCTCTGCCGCTTATCATTTGTAAAAATCCATCCAAGAACCACATCAAAAGGAAGTAGGAAGGCTTTTCCAAAGGCTGCCAGAGCTACCCATTTTCCTTGTGCAACTGTTCCATCTAGATTAGTTGTCTTTAGATTCATTACCTTTTTTCCAAGTGATTGCCCCGTTTTCGATTCAAAATATGTCCAGTATAGAAAGAACACTAAACTTGATATTAGATAGTGATAGGATTGTGGTCCTCTATACTGCTCATCAACGTCCTCAGCTGCGTAATACATCCAGAACGGAATAGACAATAGGAAGAACAGAAGTGCTAGACCGATTGAAACAATCACAAAATCAATAAGCCAAGCAACGAATCTTTCAGTCCACCTAGCTAATATTACCTCACTTGGATGTACTTCATTTGGCGACGGTGATGATTCACCCATTGCTGACATATCTGCTTCATATACGTATTAATCTTTAGTCATAGTCATAAGCAGTCTTTCGAGCTTTCATCGAAGATCATAATAATTAACATACAAGTGTCGAATTTTAACATTGAATGCGATTAGATGACAGGACGAATCAACCGATTACTAGACATGTCCACGTCTTGATCAGAAACTGATTGTTGTTTGAATACAAGCCCCCGAATATAGTCTTGATACTGCACCACTTGCTGAGAAAATTTTGAGTTAAATAAAGCAAAAGGAGTAATATAACAATAATTCTGCCTATGAATGAAAGCAGTGGTTTTTCAAGAATTTAGTGTGTAAACCTTGTACGGTTTATCAGTCCCGTAGCTAATATATTTCCATCGATTGCCAGATATTGGTAACTCCTGAAATTCTCTCTGTACTTCGCGACCTAGTGATTTGTATACATTGTCTCCTATAGATACTTTATTTGCACCTGTTAGAGAAGTTATCTTCGCTGCTATGTTCATACTGTATCCCAATACATCAATAGGAGCGACATCTTCAGAACCGTACTGAACAATTGCATTTTCTCCCGCGTCTATTCCTATTTTAGCAAATAGTTCTGGATACTCATACCTTTTGAAGATTATGTTGATCTCATCCTTGATAACCTTAATCATTGATTTTCCACATTCTACTGACATGCTTGAAGCGGAGTATTTGTTCTTGTTGACGTGACTAGGAAAAAATGAGATTACCGCATCACCAACATATTTTAAGACGTACCCGCCGTAATTATCTACAACATGCGATATCTGGTGGGTAAAAGCTCTAATTATAGTAACGAGGTTGTCTACAGGTATAGTCATGCTCATATTCGTTGAGCCGACTAGGTCAGCATATATAATAATAAGCGGAATCCTCGTACGGGTATGGTCAAGAAGAAAACTTTGACCGCGTCTGATTGAAGGATGGATTATCTTGGGCCACAGATTGTCAAATATCAAAGTTGTATGCATTTTATACCAATATGCCATCGATTCTTCCTCTTGCATACTTTTTTCTAGTAAGATTGTAATTTCATGCTGCAGTGGTGAATCCGTCATTTGCGTAGTCTTTATTAGTGATTCATAGGACACTAATTCATCATGCTCTATTATGAAATCTCGCTTTATTTCCACTAATTCGCCTTCTTCCGGAACGGAATTTTCTTGATCGTTGCCTTCTGCATTTGATCTTGTGGTGATTAAAAAATTCTTTTTCATCGAGTTTGCAGTAGATTTGTTTGACCTTAACAAATCTGCCTTAGAGTTAGTTGGTTTTCCTCCTAATTGTGTGATAATTGTTTTAAGTCTGTTTTTTGTAGATGCATCTCGTCTAAGTGCTGTTTTAATCTTTGCTTTACTTCTAGTAGTGGTGTTTGATCTATTCTTGATATTATTCTTTCTACCGATGCATTTTCAGTAGACAATACTTCATTTAGGTTTTCAACTAGTTCGGATATAACTTCAGTATTATTATTATAGTTCTTGCCGTAGGACAAGTGATAGTGCTTTTCATGCCTATTAGATAAAGATTATTTCTCGAACAAGCGTAGGTTCTAACCAATATCTGTCATTATCATAGTCACTAAGAACGACATTGTGATTTTAAGGTTCTAGAAGTGATAGCAAGACATTCCGACTATCAAGCGTGACTCCTTTTTTCCATACAATGTTAGTCATAAAAGTAAAAAAAGTTACATTAGATATGGTGCGATGATTCTAAAAAGAACATGTTTAACAAGAATCTTAAAGCATATTCAAAAATCCAAGAGCACTCAATCAGAATTGGTGGACCTAGATGCGTACAGCAAGGATTGATTGTTGGATGGAAATGCATTAAACACAGGAAATATTACTCTATTGTAATTATCTGCATAATGTTGTATCTAAGTCTGTAGCATTCATTTATAGAATACTATAAAATAGTGACGAGGTAAATCTACTTTAGGTATTCTGAATAGGATACTAGCCATAAGCAAAGAGATGAGCTGCGATTCTAAGGAATTTAAATTATTGCTAAATAGTACCTCAAGCAAGTTTACGTCGTTTTCTCCTACACATCAGTCCAAATTTAATACTAATTAATCAGGTAATAGTAAGTAATGACAGGGGGTGACATTGAACGATTCTGGTACTCATCGCGCCTCCTAAATGTTCTCCCTTCCAAAAGAAGAAACAGTAATCGTCGTCAGCATGATCGCAGCTGTCAACAAAATGTACTAATTTTGGTAGCTTCCTATTCCTGGAGTACTTTATGAACAAACGAGATTGCAATTGATCCTTCGCCCACGGCGGAAGCCACACGCTTGATGCTGCCACCTCTTACGTCACCCACCGCAAAAATTCCAGGTAAACTGGTTTCGAGCAAGTACGGCTGACGAGCAAGAGGCCAGTGTGAAGCACTCAGGTTTTCAAGGGAAAGATCTAGCCCTGTCCTGATGAATCCTTTAGAGTCAAGTGCGATGCAGCCATCTAGCCAACCGGTATTAGGGTCGGCACCAGTCATGAGGAATACATGTCTGATCTTGTGGTCCTCCGTCAATCCTGTTTGATTATTCCGCCACCCAACGGATTCTAGATGATCGTCTCCTTGGACTTCTATGATCTCCGTGTATGGTCGAAATACTATATTAGACGTCTCTTCGATTCGGCGAATCAGATATCGCGACATCTTGTCTGCCAGATTAGCAGATCGGACGAGCATGTGTACACGCTTTGCATTCTCAGCAAGGAACACGGCAGCCTGACCGGCAGAATTTCCTCCACCAACAACAATTACCTCTTCTCCATAACATAATTGCGCTTCCATAGGAGTCGCAGCGTAATAGATACCTGCGCCTTCAAAGCGCGGTAATTTTTCGCACTGCGGCTTCCGATAGGCCGCCCCGGTTGCAATCACAACGGCACGTGCGGGAATTCTAACTCCATTCTCGACTTCGATAGCGTAAGGTTTATGATCGCAGTAGAGCCGCATGCCTCTGGTGATGAGAATCTCGGCGCCGAACTTCTGTGCCTGAAGATAAGCCCGACCTGCAAGATCCTGGCCTGAGATACCAGTTGGAAACCCCAAGTAGTTTTCGATTCTTGAACTTGAACCTGCCTGACCACCCGGTGAACCGGTTTCCAACACCAGAACATCTAGACCTTCCGAAGCGCCATATACTGCAGCAGCCAATCCAGAGGGACCAGCGCCGATTATGATGAGATCGCG
>DASSCH010000172.1:0-5115 GCA_035697905.1 Nitrososphaeraceae archaeon | reverse complement strand
ACAAGAACAAAAACAACCTGCAATCTCTATATGTCAAGAAGAACTTAACGAAACGAAATGTAAGCAAATAGAACCTGTATGTCCTGAGACCTTCCCGGGTTGTGTTGGTAATAGTAGCAGTAGCAGCGGTAAACCATAATGTGGAGCCGAGAGATGCAGAATATCCAGACAATTACGATATTGAGTTGAACGCGGACACCATCAAATGCCAAAACGAGTACGGCTCATTGTGACAAGGTAATAAGAATACCTAAACCAGATGACTTTTCTGAGTTCTAAATAGAAGTAGTCTGAGATTCTCTCCTTTAAAGAAAGCAACCAGCAATATGAATAAAGAATATCAACCAGCACTTTATGCCCTTAGAACTCCAGTCTTTGTCCTTGCAATTCTAAGTAGAAGAAGAGGCTGCAATCTCTTTGGCTAGCCTAGTGCATAACTCTAGATGTTCCTTTTCCTCTGCTAGAATTGCTTTTATACAAGTGGCAAACCTCCTATTCTTCATTTTTTTTGCCAATGTATTTATTAATTCATAATGTATTACTTCCTCGCCTTCTGCAAGACATAGAAATTCTATCACTTCATAATTGTCAGGGTCTTCTCCTAGATATGTTTTCATTATCTCTTGGGCCTTTCGTTTTGTTTCTGATGCCGTTTTCAGTATAGATTCTGAACTGAGGCCTTCTGACGCCAGGTCAGGAAGTAACTCTTCCAGATTGGTTTGATGGTTGCTAGCTTGATTTTTCATTAACTCTAATTTATTTTCCATACCACTTACATTTAACAATCCCTTGGCAGTAATCTCTTCAACAGCTAGTTGCAAAGCTTTTTCTAAACCAAGTGCTTTACCTATCTTTTGCTGAAGTTTTTCTCTGACTATTGAATCATGCAGGTAGTTATCCTCCCTATCGTCTTCTCTCTTCTTAAACAAGAACCACTCATTGGTATCATTGTAATCATCTTTTTGTAGACCAGAACCCAGTCCTGATAAAATGCCTGTAATGAGGGGGTTATCCTTGTACAGCGCAGATAAACCCAATAGTGAGCCAATTGCTCCATGATGCACTCTTCTGTTGAATATATATACCTTAGAGGGATTCTCTTTTGAATTCCAGTAAGATGTCAACATATCAGCAACTGCAGATCCAAAGCGGAATGACTCATTTACAGGGTAACCATTTTTTCTCATGTCGCTAAGCATTTTAGATTCGGACGTTGTAATGTTAGCATAAGTGGATTCTTTTTCTTGTAGGTTTTGTTTCAATATATTTATTACATTTTTATCTGCTATTTTGTCAGTTACTTTTAACACCTTTTTATATGCCATTATCTCGGCATTTTTTATTAAAGCATCTTCCTTTGTATTTAGTATTTCAATCTCTTGAGGGGTTATATGATCATTCTTATTATCATGAGCCTTTTCCCGGCTATTCAATGCATTGCCTTTCTTCTTTTTCATTGCATTAGTTAATGAATTCAGAGAGGGTAGGTCAGCTATTGCATCAGTTGATATTCCCCCATAATCAGAGATTAGATTTTTCAACCTACTCTGCTGTTCTTTTTCCTCCTGGAGCTGATTTTGTAATATCTTTTTTGAGTTCGGTAGCAATGCGTGTTGCATTCTTCTGTGTAACCTCTTTATTACCGCATTCTCAATCGACATAATTTCATTCAAATATACGATAAGCTTAGTTTTATCATTCTCCATATAACGATAAATATCGCTATTAGCTAGTATAAAATGATATTTGGCAGCAACAGCAACAGGAACAACGACGACAACCAAAACAACAGCCTATGAGTTGGAGATGCAGGGCTACACAAATTTTATAGATGGTATACGATCGCCCGCTTCAAAGAAGGGTTATAGAAATTCTATCGCAAGGTACTGCAGATATCTCAAACTAACCAACGTTGATGACTTGATGCTTCATAGTTCAAACCCTAAACTTATTGAGGAGCAGATTTAAGGCTACATCAAGAGTCTTGAGCGTGATGGTATATCTTATGCCACTAGGAAATTCCTAATTGCGCCCATCTTTTCATTCTACCACCTAAATGAGGTCCTTTTGAATAGAAGGAGAGTGTCAAGATATTTGGGAGAATTCAATCGTGTAGTAAAAGATTCGGCTTACACGACGGAGCAAATTCAGCAGATGTTACAAAATGCTGACCAACGTTTACGTTGTATTATTCTTATACTCTGTTCAACTGGCTGCAGGATTGGCGCAATACCTGGGTAACCTGACAAAAATACCCTACTATAATCTCTATAAGATTGTGTTTTACCAAGGCACTAATAACGAATACTACACTTTTTGAACAAGGGAGGCAGCAATTACAGGCATTGAAAACTATCTAAATTATAGAAAAAGATTGGGGGAAAACCTCTCATTTAACCAAGATACGAATAGATGGGAGCCTGAAGATGCACCATTCATAAGACTACAATTTGATATTAACGATACCCTACAAGTGCGACATCCAAAACACATTAGTCTGGAAGGATTGAGGATGACCCTTTATAATCATCTCATAAAGTGTGGTATGCGGCAGGTTGAACACCTAACCGAAAATGATACTAATAGACGTGTTAGAAAGTCCGTATCTTTTTCAACAGGGTTTAGAAAGCATGTGATTTCCACATTCATAGAGGCCGAGTTAAATCATGAGATACGTGAGCTGATCTCGGACCATGCTATTCATTTGGATGCCAACTAGGCGGAACAATATTTGACCATAGATCCAACCATGAAATTGCAGCAAGAGATTCAAACATTGAGGGTGGAGAAATCAAAGATGGATGAGCTGGCGCAAAAAATGGCCGAGTACGATAAAATACTAGGCCTTAGTTAATTGTGCTGCTGACCGCTGTTTTTGTCCTTTATATTGTTGTTTTCGTTCTTGATATTGCCGCCTGTCATATTCATCGCCTTGTAACATTCTTTTCATCCTCTCATCATCCAACTGAGATAAGGTATCCAGACGAGTAATACTACATCCTGGAATTCTTTTTGGTATTCCTGTTAATTTCTCAGCTATTTCTTTATCATTTACAAGTATATCGAGGTCATGTTTCATAGTCGCCAGATTTCGATATTCTTTATCAGGTTTCAACTTTTCAATTAAAAATAATGCGGTTTCCATCGTCAAAGGCACTCTATTAAATTTTTTATTAAATTTATCATGCACTTCTCTTATAATTTTCATCAGTCTTTTTTTATCAGTCGGGAACTCTAGCCCAGGTATGTATAAACGGTAATCATTATCAATTTCCTCCAATAACTCGTCCACTTCCTTTGGCGTTTCTTCTGTTGAGGGTATATGTGATTTGGTCCTAGTCTTGGCCGCTTCATATCTGGAGCTATGAATTACTGGCTCATTGTCTAGTGATGGGCGTTGGGGCTGGGGTTGAGTCTGTGGAAATGGTGGTTGCAATCCCATCTGTTGATAATCCCGGACTATTTTTTCTCGTAATGCCTCGTCAACCAGGCTGCCGATATCCATTCCTCTGCGGATCGCAAGTATACGAGTCTCCTTGTAAGTGTCCTCGGGAACCATGATAGTGCTCTTTATTTTTTTATAACTAGACATAATTATACTATATACTGCTGTCGTCTCTCTTAAATATATGGGTAACTATACCGTTATACCCTCAGGCCCAGGTATAAAGGTTTATTAACAGAGTCGATCATAGCAAAGATCGAACTTGGAAGAAAAATCGCACAGATAGCATTAGCATGCCCCGCATGCCGGGGACTGGTTAACAAGGAAGTCAAAGAATTCAAGAATAGCCCTCTCTTGGCCCACCATGATGTGATAAAGGGAGAGAGACGTTAATGATCACCATACAAACATTAGTACTGACATGTGCGTGTGTGTCCGTATTTAGCAGGGAATCCCGCATCCAGCCCTCCCATGACGATTTCACCAGGAGGTTATACTTACGAAGCCTAGTCTCCTACCTACATATATGTACGCAATACAGTACTAAGGTACTAAACAGCTAGTGTCTGAGGATAAGGTACAGTTCAAGTCCTATCTTACTAAGAGGACAGATAGGAGGTTTAGGGAATTTGTCGCACAAAAGAATCCCTTATTTCTTAAAGGACAATTATCCTATGAGACAGAGATGGCCTTAAATGCACACATGGATAGGCAAGGGCCTACGGAATCAGAAGGTAAAACACACACACATTAGTACTAACATGGCACTTCTCGACATGGTCAAAGCGACATCAACAAGTACAAGGCAGAACAGCTCATAGAGGCAATATCATCATGGGTCATGAAACAGTATAACCAACAATATCCCCCCACTGAGATCCCGCATGAGACGTTAAGAAAAGCCATAATAGCAGTCAAAGGAATTCAAGACAGGCGCTCAGTCAATGCAGCAATTGAATTACTCAAGGCAAATGGTTTACTGAAGGGTCTTAGCGACAAGTTGTATGAAATTCCTTATAATATAAGTGAAAGACCGCCGGCGGCACTGTCAGTAGAACGCAGTACATTTAGAGAGGTCTAAAATAAAACAATGCTTCGGTTATTCGAAAGTGCGCCACCATCACCTATGCCTCCTTTAACTTCCTATTCATGTTGTAAGAAGATAACGAAGAGCAAGGCTATAGAAGGTGTGGAGCACAAAACCATCACAAGAACCCACTGCTATTCCCTTCTAGGTTCGAGATAGAAAAACAGGCAAAGAGTAGGAAATATAACAGTAAGGTGACCACTCGTTTGTTGGACCTATTAAATTACTGGGAACGGATCAATAGAATGTCTCGAATTGAACTAATGGAAGAAGGATATAGACTAATTGCACGTGCTCACGCACTTGATAACAAGGAGAAGTCAATGAAGTTAGCATGTCGATCAAGATCTAAATCGGTCCCCAAAAACGCAACAATAAGAGAGGAGTATGTTAAATGTAAGAAGCCCAAGTGTTATCGCCAAGTACATGGTCCATATTACCATGGAAAGACCCCGAAACCAAAAGATTAAGGAAAAAGTACATCGGTAGACATTTTTATCCCAGGTATGAACAAAAGGGACAAGAAGAGAGGGATTACTATACTGATATCCACTCTTAATCGCCTTTTGTAAAATCTTAGGTA
>DASSCH010000171.1:0-2045 GCA_035697905.1 Nitrososphaeraceae archaeon | reverse complement strand
TGGTTTACTGGATATTAAGCACCAAAGTACACACAGAGCTATTCGTCGAAGTCTTTCTCTACTACCAGAAAGATATAACTATAACAACTCGGTTGTGTTGGCATGAGATCCGCAAGAATTGTAAAGCCAAACGAGCCTTTGGAAGTTCAAGAACTTGAAACTCCAAGGCCTAGGGGTTCACAGGTTCTCATCAAAGTTGAATCATCAGGTGTTTGTCATAGCGATATTCATTTATGGGAAGGCGGTTACGAGGGTCTTGAAGGACAATTTCTAAAAACTACTGATAGAGGAGTAAAGTATCCATTAACCCCTGGGCATGAGATAGCAGGAACAGTGGATAGTTTGGGAGAAGAAGCAGAAGGATTTACTAAAAATGAAAAAGTCCTTGTCTACCCGTGGATAGGTGAAGGGCGGTGTCCTGCATGCAGAATTGGGCAAGAGAACCTATGCGATAAACCTAGATCATTAGGTGTCTATACGGACGGAGGTTATGCAGAGTACGTACTAATACCAAGTTACAGATATCTATTAAAAATGGGCGATGGGTTGGAAACTAATACAAGCGCTACATTATCATGTTCTGCGCTTACAGCATATGGAGCAGTAAAGAATGCCAACCTAAAACCAAATGATAATGTGGTTATTGTTGGTGCAGGAGGATTAGGCTTGATGGCTATACAATTAGCAAAAGCAGTTACGGGCTCCAAAATAATTGCCATGGATTTAAATGATGAAAAATTAGGAGCTGCAAAAAAGAATGGTGCAGATGACATTATAAATTCTAAAAAAGAAGATCCAGTAAAAGCAGTCATGGAATTGACTGATAAAATGGGTGCCGATGCAGTGATCGACTTTGTCAACGCTTCAAAGACTGTAGAGTCTGATATTCAATTTCTTAGAAGAAGGGCGAACTTGGTTTTGGTGGGATTCTTTGGAGGTGAATTAAAGTTAAGTTTAGTAAGTATGCCAACAAGAGCATACAGATTAATCGGATCATATACTGGGACACTAAGTGAGATGGTAGAATTGGTTTCGTTAGCAAGAAGAGAAGTAATCAAACCGCTTGTCTCAAATCGATTTAAGCTCAATCAAGCAACGGAAGCATTAACAATGTTAAAAGAAGGTAAAATCCTTGGTAGAGGAGTGATAAACCCTTGAATGAAGGAAAAGTAAAGACGATAAATCCTGCAACAGAAGAGGTTCTTAACGAATACAAAATAATGACCAAAGAACAGATAAATGACAAAGTAAAGAAAGCTCGAAATGCATTTCAAGATTGGAAAAAAGATGCAAGCAAGAGAATCGATCTCCTTCATGATTTTGCTAATCAACTAAGAAAAGATAAGGAGAACCTTGCCAAGAGAGCCACAAATGAAATGGGAAAGGCAATAAAAGAAGCCAGATCTGAAGTTGAAAAATGTGCTTGGGCGGTGGAATATTATGCTGATAATGGACAGATCCTTTCCACAGATGAAGTTGTCAACACCGATGCCCGGAAAACTGTGATAAGATTTCAGCCTATTGGAGTAATAGGTAGTATAATGCCATGGAATTTTCCCTACTGGCAAGCGTTAAGATTTGCAGCTCCTTCGTTAACGATTGGCAATACTATTGTATTAAAACCAGCAAGTGCTACCATGCAATGTGGAATTGAAATAGAGAAGACTTTCAGCAGAGCCGGCTTACCCGATGGGGTGTTTCAAACTCTAGTAGGAGACTCCACTGTGGCTGAATCACTGATTGATTCAGAGATTAATGCTGTAACATTTACAGGAAGCGTTCCAGTGGGTGCAAAAGTTGCACAAAGAGCTACATCACAAATAAAGAAAACAGTGCTTGAGCTGGGAGGTAGTGATCCTTTCATAGTGTGCGAAGATGCAGATATCGAGAAAGCATCCGATGGAGCAATAAAGGGCCGCTTTATTAATTGTGGTCAGAGCTGCATAGCATCAAAGCGCTTTATTGTAGTAAAGAATGTAGCAAATGAATTCATAGAAAAGTTTGTTCAAAAAGCTGAAAAACTCAGGGTGGGAGATCCTCTATCC
>DASSCH010000170.1:0-3052 GCA_035697905.1 Nitrososphaeraceae archaeon | reverse complement strand
ATTCTATGGGTTGTCAGGACTCCTTGATGTTAGTCGAGGATGGGGCATTAAGGGTGACACATTTAATTTTATGGACCAAATTGGTGAACTAGGACTGGAAAATTGGTTTCGAATCGGTGATCGAGACTTGGTGACTCATGTACTCAGGACAGATCTGATCCGAAAGGGGATGACATTGACTCAAGTAACTGAATATTTTCAATCGGCTTTCAAGCTGAAAGCTAAGTTGGTTCCAGTATCTGATGATAGTATCGAAACTCGCATCGTTACGAGCCGTGGCGAAATGAATATTCAGGAATTCTGGGTCAAGTATAGGGCCGCCCCCAAGGTAGTCAGAGTAGTATACAAGGGTGCAATTAATTCACGGTTGACGGCCGGAGTCTTGAGCCTGATACGTAGCTCGGAAAAAATCATTATTGCGCCCGCAAACCCCATAAGCAGCATAGGTCCATCACTTGCGGTCCCGGGATTAAGGAACGAATTGGCAAAGGTTAAGAAGAAAGTGATTGCAATTTCTCCTATAGAGGGAAGCCAACCATTCAGCGGCCCAGCCAGTAAGTATATGAGGGCATTAAAACTAGATATATCTCCAGTGGGAATAGCCAAGTTCTATTCAGATATTATAGGTTCGTTTGTAATTTCGAAAGCAGACGGGTCCTATGAAGACGTGATTAAGGAGATGGGATTAGATGTCTACCTTGATGATATTACGATGAATTCTTTCCATGATGAGCGCAGGCTAGCTTCGTATGTTGCAGGCATTACATAGGGAACTTAAGATTGTAATATGGACATATGTGCGGTCGTCCCAGTAAAGGGCTTTAAACAAGCCAAATCCAGGCTATCATCTCTCCTAGATGAAGACCAACGTGTAGAATTGTCTCGCTTTCTTTTGCTAGACACACTGAACACCCTTTCACTCTGCAGTGACTTGGCGAAAACTATTGTTGTGTCAAGCGATCCCTTAGTAAAGGGGATAACCCAGAATCTAGGATTAGAATGCTTATTTCAATTAGAAGACAAGGGTGTTAATAATGCAATTAGGTACGCAGACAAATTTCTGAGCACCAGAGGGAATTGGGTCAGCATTATAATCCCGTGCGATTTACCACTACTTCTTCCAAAGGACATAGACGGCGTGTGCCAGGCAATCCCAAAAGATGGCCCTTGCGTCATCGTATGTCCTTCATATAAATTCGATGGAACTAATTTGCTTGCAAGAAAGCCATTTAATATCTTCAGGGAAACTAGGTACGATAATGACAGTTTTCATGGTCATCTTGAAGCTTCGATGCAAGCAGGGGCGAATACAAAGGTATTGTTATCCACCAGCTTAATGATTGACTTAGACACTCCTGCGGACTTGCAGCTAGTCTTGAGCAAAGATGCACCAGCAAAAAAGTCAGTTTCGTATCTACGGAAGATCACGAAAAATCATTTTAGCTCATTTTCAGCAGTAGGCGCGGTAAAAACAGGAACGAAGAGAAAAAAGAACCGACTAAATTGATTGCGACCCCGTGAGCTGTATGAGATCTTTTGTGGCTGTGAGTCAATACTAGATGGATCCAAATGTAATCCTTCTTCTTAACAGTCTTAACGCTATCTTTGAAGGGACAATGACCTTGGATGGTTTTAGAGAGTTGGCAGGGATCAGAAGTGTAACTGTTACGAATGAAATTTTAAATTTCCTGTTAGAGAGAGGGATAGGCAAGCGCCATAGTAGGGGGCTTCTTTCGTTCTCGTCAGCGGATAAATTGAAAACGTCAATTTTAGCCATCAGTTTAGGTGTAGACATTATGAAAATCTCCCAATTTCTGTCTTGGAAAGACTTCGAATGTTTCGCATCAGAGATATTACTGAACTGTGGATTCCAAACCATTAACAACGTTCGATTCACCAAACCTCGAGCAGAGATTGATATTGTAGCAACTAAATCTAACTTATGCTTGTCTATCGACTGCAAACATTGGGCCAACAATGCGCGTAGTAGGCTATTTGCGCACACCCAGAAACAGATTCAAAGAACACTGCGACTACTAAGCAGTCCATTCGAATTTAGAATAGCAGTTCCAGTGTTGCTCACCCTTTACCCGAATTTTCAGCCTTACTTCTCCAATCTTGTCCCGATAGTTGACATAAGCAAGTTTCGAGCGTTTGTAAATGAAATAGAATCCAATACGGATGACTTACTCATCATGAGTAGAGGCAAGATGTGACCGGCAATCATTCTTGTTTCATGATTCTGAAGATACTTGAAGCGTTTGGCTATACACCTATCATTTTGTGAGCTTCCCAAATCTTGTCGCTTATGTAGTGCAGGGTCTGGATAACGTGGCCCTTCTGTTCTTCGACTGCCTTATCGCTATCAATTAATGCTATGCCAACCGCTAAGGGTTTGCTATGTACTTCGTCCTTGATTACGACTATGTTTCCTTTTCTAAAGTTATCAAAAGCCGTAATCCCAGGCCTTGCCACCTTTGCTCCGTTGCAGACAAAGCGTACAGCACCCATATCGACTGTAACCGACGGGAAGCGAGCTAGGAGAGAGACGTCTCCAAGATAAGGAACAATGTACCTCTCCTTACCTACTTGAACAGCCGTAAATTCGTCAGATTTGAAAAGCGATTCATCTCCATCTACATGGTATTCTTTAATAGTCTTCATTTTAGGAACAACATTCATGGGCCAAGAAGCCTCGATCCTCTTGACGAGCAATGCTGTGTCTCTTTTAGAAAGAAAGGCCGACTTCATTTAATTCTGACTTCTAATCCAATCACATTTCAGTAAACTTTAGTTTTTATCTTTTCTGTTATTGATTGGTATGTATTCACAGCCCATGGGGCCACAATATTTACCAACATACAACGCTTTCGGTCTGTAGAGTGCAGGTCTGGGAGCAGCTTCAGCAAATTTTTCTTCAATGACATGGGTTGTCCATCCTGCTATCCTAGATATAGCAAAGATTGGGGTATTGAGCTCGATTGGTATTCCCATGCTATAATACAATGAGGCACTATAAAGATCCACATTTGGATATATTGGCTGCTTCTTG
>DASSCH010000169.1:0-6702 GCA_035697905.1 Nitrososphaeraceae archaeon | reverse complement strand
GATACTTGTTCTTTCAGCCACGGTGGAAGTTCTTGTTCACTCATCTATATGACAGGATTTAACAAACACCAACATAAATTCATAGCGCTAAATATCGGATAAGGTGCTAATGCATAAACGCAAGAGCCTAAGATACGAATTTACACTCGCCCGTAAAGAGGATATATCATTAGCCTGCACTTGGATTATTATCATGTGAGCATCGAGAAAAATTTTCGACTTAGACGAATTGTCTCTCGAAAAGTATTTCGTATCGGGGCGAAGCGCAGAGAAGGCTGCCTCTGTTACGAGTCTCGCCCTTTGGTTATCTTGGTGAAATGAGAATCTGATCTCTGTTCTACAGTGCCTGCGCGCTGATATCATAAGCTCCCGACGCCACTTTAAAATGACATTTTGGACAATGCCATATCCCAAGTGCAATCCGAGAAAATCTCTTAGAGCCACAAGACGGACATTTTCTGCTCTTCTTAAGGATTCTGTACACGGCTCCATATCGCTTTCGAACAGTCGCTCCAAATTTGACCCCTAATCCCTTAAGAGATGTCGATTTACGCTTTCTTCTAGTGACCATTATTAGTAAGCTCTTTAATTTTGGTTCGGACTTCCTCTCCTTTAATTCTTGCTATTTCTGATGCCCTTTTAATCTGGTCAATCGTAAATGACCCGGTGGATCCTTTTTGAAGGGCTGCAAATTTACCTTCAGAATTCGTAGTTATCGTTATCCTCCCATCCATACAAGCTTCTTCTTCAGCAGTTGGGTCGAGTATCACGGAATCGCCTATCTTTACGGCGGTTATAGATATAGGAATAGTTGTGAGTGGAGGATCCATTTTCTTTCCAGTGTTTACGACTGATTCGCCCTCTTGCACCTCAAAGACCGGCAGTTTGCTAGACAGTAGTGCTGAAACTACGGCGTATGATGATGCATCGAAGAGATTACCGTCATAATTTATGATACTGCAATCAACGAATATAGTATATACTACCTTTCCAGGAATTAGTGCTAGCTTGTCAAGATCAACCATTTCTGACTCTCTTACTCCTCGATCAACAACTCTGGCCAATTCAATAGTCTCCTCATCTGGAGGCCCTGGTTCGATGTAAGGTGATGCTGTGGGAAGGACCTCTGCTGACAATATTAGGGCACCCTTATTCTCCAATCCTTCGAAAGGTTCACCCGTTTCCACTTTAACCCCAGCTACAACCTCCGAATTTCCTAACCTTACCCTTGATGAACCGTCTGCTTTGCCAATTATGCCCAGCTCGATCTCTAGCGGTCTCATTTCATCGAGATCTCTTCCGTCGAGCCTCTTAGATTTCGAGATCGCCTCTCTCATCTGTTGCCTTCGAAGATGCTCTACTATTATTGTCGAACGTCTTGACGAGCTCAAGATTCCTCTTTCAACTCCTGCTCGTCTCCAAAGTACTTCTGAATAAGTGCTTTCCTTTGAATTTCATAAATCATTTTGCAACCTTGTAACGCCTTGTCTATGCACTCATTAAACTCTTCCTGGGTTAAAATGCCATCAAGTTGCAGAAGAGTGACCCGTTCAAGATGTGGCATATATGCCAATGGCATATCTGCACTACCTTCCTTATCTTCAACATCATTAATGTCTAGAACTATTTTCCCATCAACCTTTCCCGCTGCGCATGCAGGAACTATGTCTCGCATGTTGATACCAGCATCCGCCAGGGCAACTGAAGCAGCGGTAATGCCAGCACACCTTGAGCCCCCGTCTGCTTGCAAAACTTCAACAAATACATCTATTGCTGCCCTTGGATAGTCCTCGAGCATCAACGCTGGCTCCAACGCCTCCCTCATTACTTTAGAAATTTCAACTTCTCTTCTTGATGGGGCAGGATTCTTACGGGTATCGGTAGAAAATGGTGACATATGATATCTACATCTCAAAACACACCTATCTGGTTGGGCCATATGTTTCGGATGGACTTCTCTGGGACCGTAGACTGCTGCAATTATTCTGTTTTTTCCAAACTCTATATAGGCAGATCCGTCCGCATTTTTAACTATTCCCGCTTGTATCTTGACGCTGCGCAGTTCATCTACGGTTCGCCCATCGGTCCTCAGTCCTTGTTCATCTATCAGGCTCCTAGTCTGAACCATTACTCTTTGTCACCTTTTTCCAATTCTTCCTGCACCTGTTCTTCAGGTTCGGGAGTATTGTTTAATCTCTGGCCCTCTGGTTCCGCCGCCTCTGAAAGGGTTTCAGTTGGTTGAGGTTCAGGAACGTTCAAAAGTGTTTTAATCCGCTGAGTGAGATTTGATGTATGTGCCTCTTCCTCCACCATCCGAATAGCTCTAATAGCGAGTTGAATGCCTTCAGCATTTCTGCCGCTAACAACTACTATACCGTTCTGCCCTATCAGTATTCGCGTCTGAGTTGCCTGTTCTATTGTTTGTATCATTGAACCACGTTTTCCAATTAATCGTGGTACACGAGTAGCCGAGATTTTCAGAAATTCGCCTCGTGGAATTCTTCCAAGATCCTTATCCTGAATAGTGAGCATAGGATCTCGCGTCCTGTCGAACGCCATAATTCTGGCAGTAACTAGATCGCCTATTGCAAGTTGCTTATTCATGTCATCACGAGCTGGTGAAAAATCCCTTCCAAAAACGTCTTGAGCGGGCAAATGTGCAGAAAAGCAGGAGCTTATGTCGACCTGCCAGGACAAAGAAGAATGGTCGATAATTTTTCCAATCACAATATCATTCACACGAGGAATATATACTCCAGATAAAGGAATTACCTTGATCCCATCTCTTGTGGCTTCTGCAATACCAATTCGAGTTGCAAATATAGAATTTCCGGATTTAGTCACATTTGAGAGAGGACGAAAATTACCATCAATAATTCTGTCTCCGGGGACTACGTATTTTCTCTTAATTTCTTGCATTGACTATCAATAGCTCCCCCAACTTATCATATTGTATTTCGTACAAGTATATGTCATTTCTTTCTCCATTTGGGAAAGATGATGGGATTTATATTTTAAGTGAATTTCGGTTAGAGATCCTCTTTTATTTGGGCTGTTCCTCTGGTTGCCGAACCTATTTTCTCGATAATTCTTCCTTTCATGCCTGCGTTGACTTCTAACGTGACCCGAACTGAACCATCTGCAAGCCATTCATCACTCTTGAAATTTCCTATACTCTTTAAAGCGCTATATCCTTGAGCGGAGTGATTTGAAGGGATAGTCACTGTCAATTTCAATATTTCAGATCTTAAAGGAAGAACTTTTCTTAGCGCATCAATAATGAATTTTGCTTGTTCATCTGCTTTCTTGAATGGATCGATGCTGATCCTAACATCTTCCATAGCACTTTGTATTCTCAGGGGCGGGTGCGGAAGATGTGTCCTAGGATCAACAAAGCTCTTGCTGATAAAGTCGATAATCTGTTTTTTCTTCTCTTCCACCATTTTTCGCCTCTGTTCAGTAGTTAAATTTAGCTCACCATTCATCAGGATCTGTTGTGCAACCTCGCCCAAATCATCAGTCTTAAAATATTTAGAAAGCTTATCACTGGAAGCTCTAGATCCTTTATTTGCGTCCGAATATATCTCATCAGATATCAAAACATTGGTCAGATCATTTCTCTTGCCCAATCTATAATCAAGAGCTAGATCAGGTTTAACCAAGATTTCAAATCTATTACCTTCAATTACCAATTTCACAATAGTCACCTTGGCTTCAGGCATATATCTATCCTCAATTCTTAGACCGTTTGGAAGCAATATATGTATAATGCGGTAACGTGGTGCATTCTGAATATAGGAGATTCATTCATTATTAAGAGAAGCAAAACACTTGGTCTGGAAGGTACTTTGGAACAGTTTACAATAAATACCGATTAAGCCCTGCTCTTGACAGATGTTCCATACTTAGGATGAAATACTTACATAAGGCTTGCATCAGTAAAAACACACAAGGAGGTCGACGTTTATATCCGATTCTTCATTAGATTTGAACGGTCTAATTGAACGTTCTGAACAAATCATTGAAAAGGCCCGTAATGCAAATTAACTCTGGTGTTTTGAACAAAGGCGCGTTCAATTGCAGCGTTCAATTGCTTTGAGCGTGAAACATATTGAACGGTTGTGATTATCTGTTAACGTTAACAAATCTGTAAACGCATGACAAACCTGTTAACGAAATCTGTAAACAGTCGTTAACGACGTTCAGCGTTCAATTGCTTTGAGCGCGAAACATGATGAATGGGCGGTAGTTGTCTGTTAACGGTTAACAAATCTGTAAACCTATGTGTAAACCACATGGACTCCGGTCCGCGAATTCCGCAAGCTGCCGAATACGAAACTATCGGAACCAACAACCGTCGTTCAGCAATTATCTGGGAAATTAGGGAAGACAATGATAGTTAATGCTTGGTTCAATAATGACTCGAAGCTAGCGTAACTAGCACTGGTCAACAAAAAGGTAAAAGAGAAAGAAAAGGGAGGAATTTTTTATTCCGTTACGTATGCTCTTTCTCCATGCTGGGAAAGATCCAGCCCGACTTCTTCTTCCTTTGGTGTAACCCGTATTCCACCAGGCCAGACAAGGTCCATCACCTTAATAATAAGTGCTGTGATGCCGACCGCCCATGCTAAGGCCGCAAATGCGCCAATAGCATTGTTCAGCAATTGGACCGGATTTCCAAACGCAAGTCCATCAGCTATTGGAGTGTATATTGTCTGGGCGAAGACCCCTGTTAAGAGTGCACCTGCTAGACCACCCATACCATGTACGGCCCACGTGTCAAGTGCATCATCCCACTTTCTGCGGTTCTTGAATACTACCGCTGCGTAGCAAACTAGTGATGCTGATATGCCTATTATAATCGCCGCCATTGGCCCTACAAATCCTGAAGCCGGCGTAATTGCTACTAATCCAGCGACGGCCCCCGAAGCTGCTCCCACAGTAGACGGTCTACCAGTATGCGCCCAAGAAATTAACATCCAGGTTAATGCTGCAACCCCTGTTGCAATTTGAGTTGCAACGAATGCGCTAGTTGCATTTGTTCCCGCTGCACCAGCTGAGCCGGCGTTAAACCCGAACCAGCCAAACCACAGCAACGCTGCACCGAGGACTATTAGTGGAATATTGTGTGGTTCCATCGGAACTTTTCCATATCCCAATCGTCGGCCTAGCATTATAGCGATGACTAATCCTGCCCAACCTGAAGTAATGTGGATTACGGTACCTCCCGCAAAGTCAAGCGACGGCAGCGCTCCAGTCCAGCCTACAGCAGTTCCTCCTGAACCGAGAGACCATGTCCAATGTGCGGCAAAATCATACACAAAAGTGGCCCAGATAACCACAAATACCACGTATGCGCTCCACTTCATTCTTTCCGCTAGGGCCGCAACAATAAGAGCGGGTGTGATTATTGCGAACATCATTTGGAAGATCATGAAAGTCGCGTGAGGTATCGTTATGGCATAAACGTCTGAAGGAACATTATGAAATACATAATTCAAACCAGCCCAGTCAAAATTCCCTATAAAACCATGACCTGTTGCATCCGGACCAAATGCCAGGGAATATCCCCAAAGAACCCACTGAATAGTCACAAGTCCTACAGCCATGAAAACCATATGAATAGTACTTACCGCGTTTTTGTGTCGGGCCAGACCACCGTAGAACATGGCCAATCCTGCGGGTGTCATAACTAGGACTAGAGCAGATGCAGTAAGCATCCAGGCATTATCTCCTGAGTTTATTTCACAAGGTATCAGAAATCCTTCTTCATCAAGTAGATATTCACCGGTGGCTTCATCGGTCTGAAAACAACCAAACTGAATTCCTGACTGATTTGCTGTGTACTGCTGTGCAGATGCATGATTCAGTCCACCCACAGAGACCAGTACACCCAAAATTGCAAGACCTGGAAAGATAGCTAACAGTCGCGACTTTTGCATTATATTGCATTCCACCTAGCAAGCACTATAAAAAATATAACTAGCTTTCTGTTTGCACCATAGTTATAATAATAAGGTTTTAAACTTTCATTATTAACTGAATATTCGCTTTTTATGATATTATTTCTTAGCCAAGATCCGGACACCCAGATTGCCGATTTTGGGTCAGCGATATACGTGAATGGTTTTAAGAGACAAAAACACATCCAGAGGTCAAAAATTATGACAAGAGATGGCAATCATAATAACCAGCAATTTAATAGCTTACGAATAGCTGGTTCCCAGAGTCTATGTTCTCTAAAGATAGATAAAATCCTAATCCTCTTCCCGTAGTTGACAATTAGCAGCGCCAAAGTGCACTGCTCGGTTCCTTGCCAAACAACAAAATATGATTATTGACCTTCGAGTAAAGTTTAAAGCGTTAAGGTCAGAGATAATAGTTCGTGTATCTAAATTCTTCCTTGCAAACTAATACCATCGTAATGATCTTCCTTTTGTCTGCTATGACATTCCTGCTTTCCGTGCCTTTGCCTATAGTGAGTGCGACAACAGGAACTGGCACCTCAGAAGACATACCCACAGGAGCGAATGATCCAACGTTGCCTCCAAGCTCAAGTCCTAATATGTCTAACACAACATCCGAAGACATACCCACAGGAGCGAATGATCCAACGTTGCCTCCAAGCTCAACTCCTAATATGTCTAACACAACATCCGAAGACATACCCAGCGGAGTTAATGATCCAACGATCCTGTTACC
>DASSCH010000168.1:0-10835 GCA_035697905.1 Nitrososphaeraceae archaeon | reverse complement strand
AAGAGAAAGAATTACGATTTTATTATTACTGAACTGGGTATATCTAACCGACTATTCTGGCCACTAACCTCTTGTCGCTATGCCGATCTGGACCCGATAATATAGCTAGATCACACCAATAAGAATAGAACTTGATTTCGTCGCAATCTTTTTTTGGCAGGTACATTTAGTCATGAGTAGCAAATAGTATTTCACATCCATATGTTATGATAACGGGTATCCCAAGAAGAGTACAATGAAGTTAATCAGGGATGACAAACATTTGATGGATTAGTGTGATGATACGAAAAAGCCGATTTTTTGCCGCACCCCATTACTAATTTGGGGACCAATACTACCTATCCGAATTTTGCACAACCAATACCTCCGCGATCGAGGAACCATGGGGTTTACCATTCTAATAGGATTACCTGGCTCAAATAATCATAAATGGCAGAATCTTGCGAGTATAAGTCTAATAGTATACTGTAGCCATAATTAGGAAAATCTTGACATATCTAATTTGAATAGATCAGTTTTGAAATTAATCGATGACCCTTTCTAGGTTCAAATTGCCAGTGAACTAACAGCATGCAAAGTCACGTTTCGCCCTACTCATAATCGATTGGATCTGTGAATTAGTATATGCAATAAGTTAAGGATCGAAACTGTTATTACTCTATTTAACAAGGCATACAAGATATTGGGCAAAAAGGAACTTTCTGCTCTGTTTTCTGCTAATCCGGATAAATACTACAAAGTAGCACTTTTCGATAAAGTTGGATTTCAGCGGCGCAAATGTATTCATTGTGGTAAGTTTTTTTGGTCTCTTGTAGACAGGACCAATTGCCCCGATCATGAGGCTTATGGATTTCTTGGAAATCCCCCAACAAACAAACGTCTAGACTATATTGATACATGGAAGGCAGTCGAATCTTTCTTTGAGTCAAACGAACATGCTATAGTTAACAGGTACCCCGTTGTCTGCAGATGGCGCGATGACCTCTATTACACAATAGCCTCCATCGTTGATTTTCAAAGGGTAGTTGAGAACAAAGTGTTCTTTGAACTCCCTGCCAATCCTTTGGTAGTACCTCAAATGTGCGTTCGGTTTAACGACATAGAGAATGTAGGCCTCAGTGGCCGCCATTATACAACCTTTTGCATGATAGGACAAACATGCGACGCAGATGCAGAAGGAGGATACTGGAAGGACCGTTGTATGGATCTAGATTATCAATTGTTGACGAAAATATTGGGAATTGATCCAACAGCCATTACCTTTGTAGAGGACGTTTGGATGGGAGCAGGTGCTTTTGGATATTCTTTAGAATATTTTGTTAATGGGCTTGAACTGGGTAATGCAGTTTTCACCGAATTTGAAGGAAACGAAAATGAATACCGAACAATGAAACATCGAATTATTGATATGGGGGCAGGATTGGAGCGTTTCTCGTGGATAACAATGGGTACCCCAACCAGTTATGACTGTACATTCGGTCCAGTCATTAATGAGATGATGAACAAAACTGGAACGACGCTCAATAAAGAAATTCTCGGAGGCTACTTTAGGTTTGTATCCAACGCGCTAGAGAGGACAGAGGTGGATCTAAGAGCTCTCAAGTCCACCTTTGTGAAGGAAATGAAAATCTCATTTGAAGATTTGAATAGGATAGTTAATCCGTTCGAGGCAATGTACACTATCGCTGATCATACTAGGACCTTACTCTTTGCCATTAGCGATGGTTCTATTCCATCTAACGTGGGAGGTGGCTATAACTTAAGGGTGATTCTTAGAAGAGCATTGGCGATATTAGAAAGATTAGGTTGGAAATTTGACCTTGCTGAAATCGCCGATATACACATCGGATATCTGAAAAGGATGTACCCAGAATTAGAAGAACACGTCAATGATGTTAGAACCATTTTACAAATTGAATCTAATAGATATCGGGGGTCGAAGGATAGGATGAATTCAATTACCTTATCAATAAAAGGTAAGAAACAAAGCCTTTCGGTTGATGATCTTATACGACTGTACGAATCAGATGGTATTACGCCTGAATACCTTGTAGAATCAGGTGCAATTGAAAGTATTCCCCAAGCTTTTTACGCCAAGCTATCTGAACTGCATGAATCTCATCACCAATCACACAACCTTAAGCCAATTATAGGCATTGAGGAATTGCAACCAACTAGGTTGTTATATTATGAATATGATTTGAAGATCGAGTCTGATGCGAAAATCCTCGCTGTTGTGGAAAACAAGTATGTTATACTGGATCAGACAATATTTTATCCGCGAGGTGGAGGTCAGGAACCTGACACCGGCGATATCGAAGGGATAAATGTATTAGATGTAACAAAGCAAAATGAAATTGTAATTCATGAAGTAAGTTCTGCAAAAGGCCTCTTACCTGGAAAAAAGGTTAGAGTTCGCATAAATCCAAGAAGAAGAGACCTAATTACAAAACACCATACTTCTACACATATTGTAAATGCTTCTGCTAGAAGTATCCTTGGACCGTGGGTATGGCAAAATTCTGCATTCAAGGACGAAGGATATGCGAGACTGGATATTACTCACCACTCATCACTTACTAGGGAGGAGATCGAAGGAATAGAAAGAGCTGCAAACAAAGTTGTCAGACAAGATAGTCCGATCCTAATAAACACATTCGATCGTCTTGATGCTGAAAGAAATTTCTCCTTTAGAATTTATCAAGGAGGTGTGGTTCCATCCAACACAGTTAGAATTGTAAATATTAATGATTGGGATATAGAAGCGTGCGGAGGAACTCATGTTAATCGTACCGGTGAAATCGGCTTAATAAAGATATTCAGGACTGAAAGAATTCAAGATGGCGTTGTAAGACTAGAATTTGTTGCAGGCGAGGCGGCTCTAGACTTTGTGGAGAAACAAGAGAATCAGCTTAATACTATCTCGCGCGTCCTAGGGGCGAGTAAGGAAAAGGTGGTAGAATCTTTGCGTAAATCTGTTGACGAAGCAGACGAGACCAAGAGGAAGCTAAGAGCTATAGTACGGAATACTCTTCCCTCTGTTCTAAATTCAATTTTCAGAGATGCGAAAGTGATCTCATCTGATGGAATCAAGCTATTTAGCGTTCACGATGAGGAGCTTGGCGAAGATTATTACATTTCACTAGGTGAGACAGCGACCCAGAATGATCCATACTTGATCTTTGTCGCACTTATTGGAAAAGGTCAGGGTGTACGTGTCATCACCTTTGTTGGTGAAATGGCAAGAAAAAGGATCAAGGCAGGCGATATAGCCCAACGGCTTTCGCTGACCCTCGGCGGATCAGGGGGAGGCAATGATGCATTTGGTCAGGGAGGCGGGAAACTTAAGCACAAAATTCGAGATACATTATCATCCTTAGAAGAGACGATTTCACAAACTATTGGGCGATGAAATGCTTTGCCTGACTTGTACCTACGTACACAAAAGCACGCCGCTAGGCCGGACTGGAATCTAATCGAGAAAAAGTGGAGGCACATCTGGGATGAGCAGAAAATATTTGAATCTAATCCTGATTCTACCAAGCAAAAATATTTAGTAACAGTTGCATATCCATATCCAAATTCCCCTCAGCACATAGGACATGGGAGAACGTACACACTTGCTGACGTTCACGCTCGTTACAAGAGGATGAGAGGATACAACGTTTTATTTCCAATGGGTTTTCACTATACAGGTACTCCCATACTAGCAATGTCTCGTAGACTGGTATCAGGCGATACGGATTTATATAATACTTTTCGTAATGTGTATGGTGTACCCTCTGAAGTAATAAAGTCTTTCAATGAACCAGCAAATATAGCAAGATTTTTCCACCGAGAAATAAAAGAAGGGATGAAGGAAATGGGATTCTCAATAGATTGGAGAAGGGAATTCACTACCATCGATGAAGCCTTTTCTAAGTTCATATCTTGGCAATTTAACCTTCTCAAGAAAAAGGGCCTCATAATCCAAGGGTCTCATCCAGTAGGGTGGTGTCCGAGAGACCAGAATCCCGTTAGCCAACATGATACATTAGGAGACATAGAGCCCAATTTCATTGAATATACGTTAGTTAATTTCTATCTAAATGATACATATGTACTACCAGTGGCAACATTAAGGCCTGAAACCGTTTATGGGGTTACTAATCTATGGGTTAACCCTCATGTAAAGTACGTAGTAGCACATGTAGGAGAAGATGATCAACCAATGTGGATTATCAGTCGTGATGCGGTATTGAAATTAAAGCATCAAGGTCATAATGTGGACATTCATCATGAAATAGATGGTATGAAACTGGTCGGGCAGAATGTGCGTAACCCCGTAACTCAAAGCAGCCTCCCCATATATCCAGCGGCCTTCGTGGAACCTAGAGATGGCACTGGATTGGTCATGTCTGTCCCAGCTCACGCGCCTTACGACTATCAGGCCCTACTAGATCTATCAAAAGTTAAATCCTCTAAAGAAGTGCATAATCCCGAGATAATCAAGCCAATAACAATTATCGAATCAGATGGCTATGATGATAACCACGTAGTCCCTTCTCAGATCATAATTGAAAGGTTAGGTGTAAAGGATCAGCACGATCCTCTTTTAGAAAAAGCCACATCTGAATTATATTCTCATGAATTCTACAAAGGTAGGCTAAAAGAGAATACCGGAAAGTATGCAGGAATGATGGTGTCTGAAGCAAAAGATCTTATAAGATCTGAACTATTGCAGAGCGGAAATGGAGAAATCCTCTACGAATTTGTCAAGAAACCAGTTAAATGTCGATGTGGCGAAGAATGTGTTGTAAAGGTACTGAGTGATCAATGGTTTCTTAATTACAGTGATGCTCAATGGAAAGATTTAGCTCATGAATGCATTAATAGGATGGATATTGTTCCGGATGAAATAAGATCTGAGTTCAATTATGTAGTAGACTGGTTGAAGGAGAGAGCCTGTGCGAGGAAGTCTGGCCTTGGAACACGATTGCCTTGGGACCAAGACTGGATTATTGAAAGCCTATCTGATTCTGTCATATACACCGCATACTACATTATTTCAAGATATATTCATTCTCAAGATGAGACCGATATTAGTGCACAAAATCTGACAGAGTCCCTGTTTGACTATGTATTTTTAGGAGAAGGCTCTCCCAAAAATATTTCCCAAGAGACTAAGCTTTCTGAGAAACTTATCTGCAATATGAGAGCAGAGTTTACATACTTTTATCCCGTTGACACACGGCATTCTGGAAGGGATTTGGTCCCCAATCATCTCACATTCTTTGTCTTCAATCACGTAGCCATATTTGATAGAACCTATTGGCCTAAGCAAATTGTAGTAAATGGTTCGGTGCTTATGGACGGGAAGAAAATGTCTAAATCATTTGGAAACATTATTCCCCTGCGGGATGCCGTAAAAGAATATAGTGCGGACACAATTCGAGTTGCAATGTTGAGCTCAGCTGAACTTCTTCAAGATGCAGATTTTTCATTCGAAGCCCTTAAGGGAATTCGGTCACGGTTGGATGACATGTATCAGATGGGGACACATCTATCGAGTCCAAGTAGTAATCAATCATCATTACTAAAACAGTTTTATGGTGATCATAGCGTTACCGAGCTTGAGGATAGATGGATTATGAGTATGATACAAAGAAGGATAAGAGATACTACAGAATTAATGGATCGACTACGCGTGAGAGAGGTGCTACATACCATATTGTACTCGATGGAGCAGGATTTGCAATGGTATAACAAGCGGATCAAATCAAAGGGCAGAAATGAGACTTTAGTGACTACAATACTGACAGTGTTTCTGGAGACAAGAATCAAATTGCTCGCGCCTTTTGCACCTTTTTTGACAGCTGAAGTCTGGAGTAGCATCGTCGGAGAAGCCACCGGAATTAAAGCAAATTTAGTTTGGCCGAGTTCAATGGAAGAAAGCATCGATCCAGCTGCTGAAGAATCTGAAATTCTAATCAAGAATCTTATACAAGATATACAAAATATCCTGAAGGTCACAAAAATGAAACCCTCTCATATCAATATATACACTTCAGCAAGCTGGAAGTGGAAAGTATATCAAAAAATACTTGAGCTAATTGTCTCGAATCGTAATTCAAGCCTGAGTGATGTGATGAAAGTAATGGGCGATGATTCAGAGATATCTCGAGCCAGATCTGATGTTAAATTGATAAAGAAAATTATGGAGGACATCCTTTCCATTACATTGGAGCGGCGTTCGCTTAAATTGAATAATAAGAAATTAGACGAACGCAGAATAATTGAAGATGCGGCGTCACTGATTTCATCGGAATTGGGAGATGAGAATATAGCAATTTCTGTCTTTAGTGAGGATGATGAGGATGCAAAGAAAAATGATCCACAATCCAAAGCAAGATTCTCTCGTCCATTTAAGCCCGCCATATATTTAATTTGATACCTTACTTAGTGGTTCGCCTTGTTAGTACCTCATTTTCTTATCTTCCTTGAAACAATAGTAGTGGCGAAATACAACACAAATCCAGCTATAACAAGAAAAAGGCCATAGAGCGAAACGGCACCACGATCATAATAGGTTCCTATTCCGACTACTAGTGCTCCGACAACTAGTAGCGCTATCCCTAACCTTGTGAATGAAGACATTCGAGGTTTTTTGGTATAATCAGGCATTTTGTATATTCGACTTACTCCATGATTAATTAAAAACCTAGGCATGTAAAAACTTGTCCCAAGTTCCATAATACCCATCCTGAAGTCTAGTAAAGTATTCTTCTAATCTATTGTTATTGATTGGTTCAAATTACAGAGCTGTGAACTCAGGAGTGCAGCTAACCCTTGTCCTACTATCCCCACCAAATTTGTAGTCATAATTACCAAGAATGTCAATTAACTTTTCTGGTAGTGCAATATGTAAAATAATAGGGAAAAAAGGGCGACTCAGTCAGTTGTTCACCTGGATCTCCCTAAGGTGTCAACATCGGAGAATAGCATTTTAATAATCCTTTCCTGTTGTTGCTACTCCCAAACCTATAATGAGTTCAGGACGCATTTGCTTCATATTTTGTATTAGTAACTAAGATAGATTATTCTAACTTATCAGTATTATATGTACGATACTAGAATAGGTAATAGACATGGTAAGAAGAGTGATATCTAACCATTTTCTGAAATTGTCAAGTCCACCACGTCAGTAAGGTTTAGTTCATATTACGGGCCTAACTTCTGTTACCTATTATTATTCACAATTTTGCAGAAAGCAAAATATTCAGTTAGTTTCCTATTTCACAGGATGCACTTTTTTTAGTTCATTTCATCTTAAATGCCATTTTTTTAGGAGACAGTACTAGGCCGGCGGATCATGATTAGCAAGGCAGCGAACCTGCACTACGGTGCCTGAAAAACAAAGGTCAAAGACGGGGATCTTTTCTTAGGTGTTAAGATGAATCAAGACACATTAAAAAGTGAAAAGGGAGGGTGAGGATTATGAAATTTCTCAATATAACTACAATATTAGTAAATTGAGCTTTCAGTCCTTGATTCTTGACCCTGAGTTGGAAGGTCGGGAAATTTATCCCTAGTATTCTCTTCAACTACTGCGGTTGCTTCCTCGATGATTTTTATTGCTTCGTCGTCCAGACTTAAGGTTCCACTTGATATTTCAGGCGAAGGTATCTGGCCTGTGCCTGACATAATGTTACCCAATAGATCAGATATTTGACCAAAAGATTGATCTGCATGTGGCATCATTGAAGAAAGTCCTCCTTGGATCCCCTTTATAACCGACATCGCTGGACCAAGTGTAATCACGACATCTCCTAGTTCAGTCATGGTGTTGAGCCGTAATTGTATCTGTTCCAAAGCCAACTTAGCAGAGTTGACCATTTTGTTCATCCTTCTGATTTGCGAAAGTTCATTCGATAACAATTTTGCATAACGACTATCATGATTCTGCATTGCAGTTACTATCCTACCGAAAATAAGCTTATCTTTTTCCTGCATTTTGGATGATATCGTCTCTAGCTTCGTAACCTGCGTCTGCAATTTGCTTCTAGCTTCCTCTATACGTGGCTTCAATGGAGCCTGAGGCTTTACACCTTCAAGAATCTTATTTCTAACGGCTTCGCCTACGCTATCTCCTTGCTGTTTATTCCATTTATTGCCAAACGACATGATATCAACGTTACAGTTATGATATTGATTATTCTTAATGCATATTAAAAAAAATTGTTAAGGAGGTTTAATAAATTAGAATCGATGCAATTAATGACGTTTAGCTACATTTCGTAAACTATGGCGAAAAAGGCTCTTTGAGAGTAGCATCTATTTAAACTGAAATTCTGGTTGCATTTTCCTGGGGTTGTTCGCCTAACTGATGGCTGGCCACGTTGATCCTGTTCGGCAATAGTTGTAATCAACGAGAGCAGGCTCCCAGGGAGATTTTCGCATGTTCATTCGACAGTCCGGCTTGATCATCGTGTCTATATTCATCTCCCTGCAAAACCAAAACGTCAGTTTTTTATGAAACGACGTAACGCTTCACTCAAGACAATGACAAGTGTTCCATAGAGAACATGATGAGTAAATCCTCAACATCAAGTGCTATTTGAGGCATAATAACTAAGAGTTGATCTGAAAGGAGAATACGAATCGCTAATCTTGCATATAGATCTGGCAATATTCACATTTTTTATCTAGATTGATTACTCTTCCTTCCTCGGTGACATGATCATTTAGATGAGACCTAGCTTTTTCGATATTTTTTTTGATGCTAGAAATAGTCTTTTCGGATACGTTACCAATACTAATATTCCTGATTATGCTAGTATGCAATATTCTAACATATACAAGAATTGTAAATACATTATAGCTTTTAAAATAAGACAACGATGTCAACATTCTTCTAGCAACATATATGGGGAGTATAGGATTGAGGTTCCCTCTAGTGTCCCTTTAGTTCTATCCTAGAATAACCTTTTTTTGTGTCTGCAGAAATAGCAAGTGTGATATGACATGTAAATGGTCTATTATTGAAGTTAGAAGTAGAAGCTGTCATTTTAATAACCGGTAACCAGGTCTATTAATTATTTTTATGCCATACGCAGTTCCTCATGATTGGTAAAGTAGAGATCTCGGATGGGTTGGGATCAACAATCGAGATTCTCAAACAAGCCGCATATATCTCTACTAGCAAAATGTTAGGTGGAATAAGGGTTCGTCAAACCGTCCATCCATCAATCTATCCAAGCTACATAAAATAATGGATTCTTTCATGCACCGCTCTTTCCTCTATGCTTTTAAAGAATGTCCCACAATGACTACACACATACATACCAAACTGTTCGACGTCCCCTTGTTTTAGTATTGTTAGAGTATCGGCTGACTCGGCATCTTCTGCTACCATGTACTCATCATAATTGTTTCGTAATATGCTTTCTACAAAGAGTTTGAAATCCTTTAATGAACCATTGACCCACTGAACAGTATATAGTTGGTCAGTATCAACTGCAAAACCAACTATTCTATTTTTATTTCTGTCTGAGGCCATTGAATTCGACTTGGCTTCAATAATGCCCATTACATTACTTTGAGAACTTAACTCTGTTTTGATATTTCCTATGATCGAAGATCTCATTTCAATAGATAAAAATGAAAGATCCAACTTTATATTCAAATTTACTCAGCCGATATCAAGTTTGAGAATTGTGATTTAATCATCATGGCTGGGAACGTTCGGATAGGTTACTAGGAGAGAATGCGAACAACAGATAAGACGCTAGGCCTATTGAAAAATAATGGCATGCAATTATTTGCATATGCCTGGGGTGGAAATTTGAATGGTGTGATTGCGAGTGATCAAGTGGTGGGACTTGGAAAGAATCATTTTAAAGATTCATTGTTTGATTATTGAAAGAATTGTGACTAAAGCAGATTTCAACTCTATGAGACATTAACATCGAAGGTATAATCTAGCGGCTTTACTAAATCTGTCTTGTCGTTGTCTATCGTGCTTAACTCCAAATCTATATTATATGTACCACTTTGATTGAATACAGGCCCGCTAATAGTTATAGGCGATCCGGGATCAGATATCCATGCATTTGTAAGCACATCTTGGTTTCCCCCGATAGTATGACTCGATGAACTTCCTCCTTTGTCTTTGAACATCAATCTGACTTCGCCATTATGATCGTGAAAGAAGTCAGACAATATGTGTTTTCCATCCTTGGAAATATCCATTCTAAAGGTCACATGTTGAATATTTGCGTTCTTCCCTTCATCCAGGAATCCAATCGTCATTAGAACATCTTCAGCTTTAGTAATATTTACCGGTTCTGTTTGCATGTCTAATACCAACTTCCTGTCTCCAATCGCTGCTGCTGGAGGGGGTGTACCATGATGTTGAGCTTTAACTTCATGGGAGGGTGGATGATATACAGTAACAATACTTCCAACAATCAAGAAAGATGTAAAGATTATGAATGACGTCCTGTATGTCGTCATGGTAACTTTCCTTATCGTCTGCTAGAATATGAATTTAATCGAAATGGCAATTCATGAACTGTCAAAGCAGGATGAATGAGACAGATAGGCACTAGTTTAGACCTCAATAATTAAGATGTCTCAGTCAATCCTACCAAAAAAAGATTTTTCTAAGTAGGTTATTGGTCATCCTTCAGAATAGATCGGAGAGTGTGGGGGTGTTCCGCCCACAAAAAAAATTACCTGCGCTCCTTGATCCTTCCTCTTCCAGTCTTCCTTGGAGAAATGTTTCCAACTTTTCTTCCCGGAGGGGTTGTTCTACCTACGGAAGATTGACGTCCAATGTGCTGATGTCTACCTCC